>JAFRAF010000268.1 GCA_017405545.1 Oscillospiraceae bacterium
ATACCTTTTTGGCCTTGCCTTCGTATAATTGCCGCTGTTTTTCCATGTTATGAGCACCCTTTCCTTTATTTGTCCGCCCCGGGCGGGACCGCCCCGCCCCCGGCGCATGTATGTCTGGCTATCAGATTCGAAACAGGAAAAAGGACGCGGCGGTTCAGAGCGGAGCCCGCTCCATGCCGTAAACGCCCCTTGTTTACGGGGAAATTATACTCTTGTGCATACGGCTTGTCAAGATAAAAACGCCCCGCCGGACTTGATTTCGGCGGGGCGAAGGAACGCGCGTGACAGTTTATTATGCCGCTGTTTGCGCCCGATTGCGAAGCAGTGATCAACCGCCCGCTCCGAACCCGTATTTTTCAGAAAGGAATCTGTAAATTGGCTGCATCGAGCGATACATAATTACAATGGCCTGCTCGGTTGTGAGCTCGGTGTCGGGAGAAAACCTGTTGTCCCCCACACCGAGGATAATCCCGTTCTGCACAGGCCAGCCCAGCTCGGCGTCGACCCAGTGCCCCGACACATCGGTAAAGCTGTGGGTATATCCGTCTGTGTCGATTCCGAACAGCTTTGCGATACGGTTTACAATCGCTGCGGCCTGCGCCCTCGTCAAGCTTCCGTCGGGATTGAATTTTCCGTCTCCGACTCCCTGGATGATACCCAGAGCATTTGCCGCCAATACCGCTTTGTCATCGGTGTCGGAAAACACATCAGCATTGATGGAGAGCCCTTTTTCCAGCAAGATGTCATCAATCCTTTTCTCCGTTCCGTCGTAGGAACTGAGCGATTCGATCTGACTGATGATAAGCTGGGCGAAATTTCCCCGGGATACCGGTTCCCGATAGTTCTTTTTCATGCTTGTTGGCAACACGCCGCGCATGTAGTCAACCTCTGTCCTTGCCCAATCGGAGATGGTCTCGTCATGCACATCCGGCCCGATCGCGCCGCGGATAAGCGGCATGGAAGGGATGTTGTAAGCCTCAAGGCTGGTAACGCTTTCTCTGCTGATGGTCCTGTCCCTCAGGAATAAAAAGCTCCGAATGCCGCTGCCCGTGATGTTTGCTCTGTTGCTTACCCGGTTTTCTTCGTCTTTTATCAGGCCCTCCGTGGTCCCGACTATCATGGAATAAAAATCGTCCGCCTGATTGACCTGGTAGGAACGATCCTGATCATGATAAACGATTTTCCCCATGGGAGAACCGTTGGGATAATCCTCAGACTCGACATATTCCGCCGCACAGAACTGATAAGTCAACCCTGCCACGGTTTTTCCTGTGTCGTCATAAGTTGTGCCTGAATAACCGTTCTGCCCAAGGCTGGCCACCTTTCTGTATACCGGCTGGCTGCCGTCTGTATAATAGTAGGAATTAGGGTCGCCGGTGAAAACATATATATCCCTGATGTATTTGCCCTTAAGATTCGGATTTGTGGTGGTATATTCATAGTCGGTCGGCAGGCTCCCCGTCTTGATTGCGACGGTAAAATCCTCAAAATAGAAGGTCCCGCGGTGCACCCAGCTCTCCCTTGAGTCCACATACGCATCTTTGTTCAATGCTTCTGCCAGAGCTATGCCGTCGTCTGACTCCACCATGCAGAGCAGCTCGGCCATACCCTCATGGGTCTCCATCCTGTCGGACATCATCAGGTCTGCCACTTCCGATACAAAGGATTCATAGTCCTTTGCCAGCTTTGTCTCCGCGGCCTGTGCCGTCACGGGGATTGCGGCAAACATTCCGCAGACCATCGCCAGGCAGAGCGCCATCGCCAAAAGCCTTCCGGCGAGCTTCTTATTTGTCATCATCTTCCTCCTGTGCCTCCTTTGTTTCAAGGGCGTTTTTGTGTCCCTGTGATCTGTACTCAGTCCGGTATTGCTGTTGGTGCGGGTATGCTTTCCCGCTCCCTGAACAAGTTATAAGCCTGCGGCAAGTATTAAGCGTTCAGGCTTACCTTCTTTTACCATATTTTCCGCCGTTTGGCAAGTCCGAACCACCCGGACAGCGGGAACCGACGCGATAAAAGGGCGCGGGTCCCCAGCTCTTGCTGAGAACTCGCGCCCGTAGTTGTTTTCGTCCGCTCGTCGGGACGGCCTACTCGTTTATCAGGACGGTGCGGCCCGGGCTGTTCCAGCCCACGTCGGCGCCGAAGCTCTCGGCGATGACGCGGATGGGCACCATGGTCCTGCTGGACATGATCTGGGGAGGTACGTCCATGGTCTTTGAGACGCCGTTTACGGTGTAGCTTGTCTGACCTATGGTCATGACTATCTTGGTCGCGCCCCGGACGGCTGTGACGGTTTTGGTGCCGTCGTTCCAGTCCACGCTGGCTCCCATGGCCTCAAAGATGGAGCGGAGGGGCACCAGGGTGCGGCTGTTCACTATGGTGGGGTCCTGTCCGTAGGCGCCGAAGGAGATGCGGTCGCCATTGTATATGACCTGGATGGGGCTGTCGGCGGAGCTGTCGTAGAGGAAGCTTACCTTAAGCCTCTGGCAGTTCTCAGCCATCTTGCTGCCCTCGGGGCAGTAGATAATTGCGTTGGGAGACTGATTTATATAACTATTGGTATACATATGTGATGACACTGTGCTGGGAACAGAGAGCCATTCCATGCTGCTGCATCCATAAAAAGCTTCATTACCGAGCTTTTCCGCGCCGTAGGGCAGGGCAAGCCCCTTCAGGGCTGTGCAGTCGCAAAAGGCCTGAGATCCGATTTTAGTCACCGAGACGGGGAGAATTATATCCGTCAGGCTCGTGCAGCCGTGGAAGCAGTCATCTCCTATTGTTTTGAGCGTGGTGCCCTTGAACTCCACGCTTTTCAGGTCTGCGCAGCTGTGGAAGCTGTGGTTGAGTACTTCCATTTTGGCGGGTATCACTATGCTTGTAAGCCCGGTGTAAGCGAAAGCGAGACCATCTATTTGCGTGACCCACTCGGGGATGTCAAAGTGAGTCAGGGAGCGGCATTCATAAAACGTCTGAGCCGGTATCGCGGTGACATTTGCCTGGAAATCCACATCAGTCAGGGCTGAACATTCAGCAAAAACTCTTGTGCCCAAGCTGGTAACGGAATGGGGTACATTGGCGCTGACAAGATTCTTCGTATAAGCAAAAGCGCCGTTGTCGATTTTTTCCACGCCCTCTTTGATGACGACAGTTTCAAGGGCGGAAGCCGTGAGATAGCTGCTGAAAGCGTTGCTGCCTATCTCCTTGATGGAGCCGGGTATCTCCAGATGCTTTATGGTTTTATTGCCCTTGGCGGCATTCTCTTCTATGCGCACCACCTTGGCGCCCTTTATTGTGGCGGGGACAACAACGTCACTGGCGGTGCCGATATACTTTGTGAGTATGGCCTCGCCGTTCTGCAGGGTGAACTCCCAGTCCCCCTCCGTCAGGGCCATGGACTGCACCGGCAGCACCGCCGCCATGAGCAGGGCGCAGAGCAGCAGAGCAAATATGCGTTTTGTGAGCTTCATGTATATCATTCCCTTCTGTTTTTTGCAGATGATATTTGCGGATATTATCGCCCTTATGATATCACAGGCAAAGCCCAAAGTCCAGCTTTTTTGCCACGCGGGCAGGGCCTGCGGCCTACGGGTCCGACAGGTACTGCCGCAGTCTGTCCACGGCCCGGCGCTCCATGCGGCTGACCTGCACCTGGCTCACCCCGGCGACGCGGGCGCACTGCTCCTGTGTAAGGCCCTTCCAGTAGCGCAGGAGTATCACCGTGCGCTCCTTCTCCGGCAGCCTGTCAACCGCGTCCCTGAGGGCGATGTGCTCCACCATGCGCTCCTCCTGTGAGCTGTCGCCCAGCACCTGCTCCAGCGTGAGGCCATCGGGGCCCGTCTGCTGCTGCAGGGACTCGGCCCCGGCGGCGGCGGTCTCGCAGATGGCAATCTCCTCGGGGCTCATGCCCGTCTCGGCGCTCAGCTCTGACAGGACGGGGGCCCGGCCCAGGCTCTGCTCCAGACGGCTTTTCGTGAGGCGCAGGGCGGCGGCCCGCTCCTTTATGCCACGGCTGACCTTTACGCTCCCGTCGTCCCGTATGAAGCGGCGTATCTCCCCGGATATCTTGGGCACGGCGTAGGTGGAAAAGCAGGTGCCGTAGTCCGGGTCGAAGCCCCGCATGGCCTTGATGAAGCCCACACAGCCCAGCTGATACAGATCGTCGGGGTCTATGCCCCGGCCGAAGTAGCGGCGGGCGATGCTCCATATGAGGCCGGAGTTCTGCTTTATCAGCTCCTCCTCCGCCTGTCCGTCCCCGCCCCGGGCGGCGGTGAGCAGCTCCGTCACGGGCGTCTGGGCGTCAGGCGGCGGCTCATGGTGACGGTGGTGCCCTTGCCTGGGGCCGAGCGGACGCGGAGCCTGTCCATAAAGCTCTCCATTATGGTGAAGCCCATCCCGCTCCTGCCGTCGCCGCCGGTGGTGAACAGGGGCTGTCTGGCGGCCTCCACGTCGGGGATACCCTTACCCCAGTCTCGCACGCTTATCTCGATGGAGTTGTCGGAGAAGGTCCTGCCCTTTATCACGATGCGGCCTATGCTGTCCGGGTAGGCGTGGACGATGCAGTTTGTCACGGCCTCGCTGACGGCGGTCTTGATGTCGCCCAGCTCCTCAAGCGTGGGGTCCAGCCGGGCGGCGAAGCAGGCCGCTGCGGCCCGGGCGAAGCCTTCGTTGGAGGACACACTGGGGAATTCCAGCTTGAAGCTGTTGGTCTCTTTTATCACTATGTAGCACCCCCTGCTGTCACTTGTTATCCCGGGCGGCGTCCCCGGGCCGGCTGAGACAGCTGACCCCCAAAAGACGCTCTATGCCCGATGCGTCGATGACCTTCATGGGCTGTTCGGGCACGTTTTCCACCCGGAGGCGGCCCCCGATCTGGCCCAGACGCTTGTAGCTTTTCAGCAGCACCGCGATGCCGGAGGAGTCCATGAAGCTCAGGCCGCCGAGGTCCAGCACGCAGTCACGGGGCAGGTAGGCGCTTATCCTGTCCTCTATTGTCCGCATGGCGGAGCGCGCGCCGTGGTGGTCCAGCTCCCCGGACAGGTATATCCGGAGCTTTGTGCCCTGACTTGCCGTTTCTATTTTCATTCGCGGCCCTCCTTAACAGGTGTATGATCCGGCTGATTGTCAGCGCGGGCGTTGAAACCAACGCAGTTAAAATGGTTATCTTTTATCCCTTCGGGGCTTCAAGTGCCGCTCGCGCCGCTCGCTCTGCCTTAGGTTTCTCAAAACTGTGAAGTTCTACGTCGGTTTCAGGCAGAGCCTTTTGCATGGTTCGTCCTAAGCTTGAAAGACTGCACAATCATTCGGTGAATGGTACAGGCTCAAATGACAGAATCGAGTCGTTGCCGAGGACGGGGCCATTGGATTAACTCTGCTGATAAAAGAAAGCAGTAGCTGAAACAATGAGGAACCCAAGGCAGAATGAGCGGAGCGAATGATAATTGAAAAGTCGGGGGTTTGAAAGGGGGGGGGGGGGACAGGCCCCCTTTTCCGCTCTTTTTCCATATTTTCTCGCGTGAGAAAATATGGCCCCCGGAGGGATAGGCGCTGACGATTAATGACAGCGTTGATCACTGCGTAGGTACTAAAGTTAGTTTTCCCCCTCCGTCACGGCTTCATCGCGACACCGCTCCCACGAGAGGTGGAGGCAAGCGCTGCCCAATGTCATGATAACTGAAATAAAAAAACGGACGCGCTGCGGGTTACAGCGCGTCCATTGTACTATATGAGATTTGAATATCCGGTCGAAACGGGGCGGGGGTGAGGATTTTCAGCTCCGCCGCTATTTCAGAGCCGCAAGGGCCTCGTTCAAGTTGTCAATAAGGGCCTGGGCCTTGGCGGCCTTCTCCCTCTCGGCGTTTACCACCTGCTCAGGGGCCTTGGAGGTGAACTTCTCGTTGGCCAGCTTGGCGTTGGTGCCGGCGAGAAGCTTCTGTGCCTTTTCCAGCTCCTTTTCGATCCTGGCGATCTCTTTGGAGATGTCCACCAGCTCGGCCAGAGGCATGAAGAGCTTGGCTTCGTTGGTGATGACGCCCACCATTTTGTCCGTGTCGGCGGGGGCCGTGTCAACTATCTCCACGCTTCCGGCGTAGGCCAGGCGGGACAGATATACACTGCCGCTGCGGAAGACCTCGGCCTTGTCGCTGACGATGATGAGGTGGGGCTTCTTGGAGGGGGGCACGTTCATCTCGGC
>JAFRAF010000269.1 GCA_017405545.1 Oscillospiraceae bacterium
GCCCTGAAAAAGGCCGGCAGGACGGATCTGATCGGCTACGGCAAGAACTGTCTGGTCAGACCGGAGCGGCCGAGGGGAGAGGCTGATCATACAAAGAACGCAAAGCCGGCCCGCAACGCGCCCGTGACAAAGAGCGGGGGCCGCAGAACTGGATCGGGTCAGGGACAGAAGAAGGCAGGTAAACGCAGATGAAAAGAGCACTGGTGACAGGCGCATCCAGAGGCATTGGCGCCGCCTGCGCCGAAAAGCTGGCGGCTGAGGGATATGAGGTCATAGTAAACTATTTAAACTCCGCTGAGCGGGCCGGAGCGTTGGCCGAGCGCATCGGGGGCAGAGCCATAAGGGCCGACGTGGCCGAACCCGAAGAGGTGAGGGCCATGTTCGCTCAGGCCGGGGATGTGGACCTTCTGGTCTGCAACGCAGGCATCGACGGCTACGGCCTGTTCAGCGACATGGACATAGACCAATGGCGCAAACTCTTCGCCGTGAATGTGGACGGTATGTTCAACGCCATACAGTGCGCCCTGCCTGCCATGGTTCACAAAAAGCAGGGCCGCATAATAACCATATCCTCCATGTGGGGCCTGACAGGCGCCTCATGCGAGGCGGCCTATTCCGCCACAAAGGCTGCCGTGATAGGGCTCACCAAGTCTTTGGCGAAGGAGCTGGGCCCCTCGGGCATAAGGGTAAACTGTATTGCCCCCGGGGTGATAGATACGGATATGAACAGGAGCTTCAGCCCCCAGGATATTCAGGCCCTTAAAGACGAGACCCCCCTCGGCATCATAGGCAGAGGGGAGGACATAGCGGAGCTGGTATCCTTCCTCGCCGGGCCGGGAGGGGACTTTATCACCGGGCAGGTCATCAGTGCCAACGGCGGTCTGGTTATTTAGTTCATCCTGTCGTAGGCCTTCTGTACAGCCTCGCGGAGTATGCCGTAGGTGTCGCTGTCGCGCATATGGTTAACGCCCTGCTCTGTCGCGCCGCCCTTTGTGGCGACCTCGCGCACGGTCTGGGCGAAATCCTCGTTGGCGTCTATGGCGTTTTTGAAGGTCAGGGCCGTGATTTTGCGGCTCATCTCTTTGTCAAAGCCTATGCTCTCTCCGACTTTAGCGTAGCACTCCAGCACATAGGCTGCAAATCCTGGGCCGCAGCCGGCAAAGGCCATGAAGTTTTCAAGGCCCTGTTCGTCCAGCTCCATGGCGTAGCCAAGGGAGTTCAGGATGCGGACCACATACTCGGGCGCTTTTGTATAGCACAGGGTGCCGGAGCAGTCGGCCATGGCAATGGTGGGCATGCCGCGCACGATCACCGCGCCGGGGGCCAGCTCAGCCAGCCTGGCCATGTTCATGCCGGCCATGAAGCTGACAAGGGTCTTCCCGGAGAAGTCGAGACCGGGGGCCAGCTCCTCAAATACCGGGGCCTTGACTATGCTGAACACGGTGTCGGCCCAGTCCACGGCCTCTTTTGCAGAGAGCGTGGTGCGCAGGCCAAACTTTTCTCTGGCGACGGAAAGGGAGTTTTCCGTTCCGCTGCAGACGAGGATGTCCTCCGCGCTGAGGGCGGAGGAATGCAGGACGCCTCCTGCGAAGGCTTTTCCGAGATGGCCGAAGCCGAGGATAGCAGTTTTCATATTACGCTCCTTTTTCAGCATAAACAATTATGCTCACAGAAGCGAATCTGTGAGCATAGACTATTCAACAATAACGATTAGTTGGCGTTAGCGCGGGTTACCTTGCCGCTGCGGAGGCACCTTGTACAAACGTAAACATAGCGAGGAGAACCATTGACCACCGCCTTGACGCGCTTTACGTTGGGTTTCCACGTTCTGTTGCTGCGTCTGTGAGAGTGGCTCACCTGGATACCGAAGCTGACACCCTTACCGCAAAATTCACACTTAGCCATCTGCCGCACCTCCTTGCACAATCTTTCTGAGCCGTAAATAAACAGCTATATTATATTAGCAGAAGCCGCGTGAAAAAGCAAGTATATTTTTTTATTTATTGGGAAAAATTTCTCAAACCCTCTTTTCGCGGAAAAAAGCGCCCGGCTGAGGAGCACGAAAACGGAAATTTCAGACATGAGCATCTGCCCTTGCTGAAATAATACATATTGATGATATTGCATGTTGATGCCGGCGCTGGTAAAATATAATGGAAAATCAGATAATGAGAAGCGGCGGCGCCTCTGCCGCGCTTATATGGAAAGCGGGTGTGTTCATGGGACAGAACAGCATAAAACTCAAGGAAGTTGTGGAGCGCCTCGGCCTGCAGCCTGTCAGACTGTCGGAGGACTTTGAGACGAAGGAACTCATAGACCCCAACGTCAACAGGCCCGGCCTGCAGCTAACCGGCTTTTACAGCTTTTTCAACCGGCACAGGGTCCAGCTGATAGGCAAGATAGAGACAGCCTACCTGTCCCAGTTCTCGACCATGGTCGTGAGGGATAAGTTCGAGGACCTCATGTCCAAGCATATTCCGGCGGTGGTCGTCTGCCACGAGATGGGGGTCAGGAGCGAGTGCCTGGAGATGGCAGAGCGCTATGACATCAATGTGTTCAGGACCGACAGGGACACATCCGAGACATATGCGGCCATGCAGAGCATACTTAGGGAATCTCTGGCTCCCAGCATCACAAGGCACGGGGTGTTCGTGGAGATATACGGCGAGGGCGTGCTCATCCTGGGTGACAGCGGCGTGGGCAAGAGCGAGGCGGCTATTGAGCTCATAAAGCGTGGCCACAGACTTATCGCCGACGACGCGGTTGAGATAAAGCGCATATCCGCCGACGCCCTTGTGGGCTCGTCCCCCGAGCTCATACGCTATTATATAGAGCTGCGCGGCATAGGCGTTATAGACGTGCGCCAGATATTCGGAACCGGCGCTGTCAAGATGAGCGACCGGATAGAGCTTGTGGTAACTCTCGAAAACTGGGAGGAGGGCAAGCCGTATAACAGGTTGGGTGGGGACGAGCAGTACATGGATATACTGGGCGTCAAGATCCCCTGCATGACCATACCGGTCAGACCGGGACGAAATCTGGCGGTTATACTCGAGGTGGCCGCCATGAACAACAGGCATAAGAAGATGGGCTACAATACTGCGGAGGAGCTTATCCGCAGGATGGACAGCCATTTCGATAATAACTTTGGGGAGATCGAGTGATGACAGCGATAGACAAGCTTGCAGATAAACTTAAAGGGCAGTGCCCTCATATGGAGCTGCGGCGCAAGGAGCCCATGTCGGCGCACAGCTCATTCCGTATAGGCGGCAGAGTGTCCGCCATGGCCATGCCATGCAGTGAGGATGAGCTCTGCGCCTGCCTCAGAGCGGCGGCCGACGCGGGGGTTGAGCCCCTTGTGATTGGCAACGGCACCAATCTCCTCGTAAGAGACGGTGAGCTGGATATTTTCGTCATAAAAACCTTTGAGGGTGTGGGCAGCATAGAGCTTGAGGGCGAAGACCGCATCAGGGCTGGAGCCGGGGCGCTGCTGTCGAGGGTCGCCTCAAGCGCGCTTAAGTGGGGCCTTTCAGGCATGGAGTTTGCCCACGGCATCCCGGGCAGTCTGGGCGGGGCCGTGTATATGAACGCGGGCGCCTACGGGGGAGAGATGAAGGATATCGTCAGCTCCGTGAGATGGACGGACAGGGGGCTTGAGCTGCGGGAAACATCCGGCGCCGACTGCGATTTCAGATACAGGGGCAGCCGCTTCTCCGATGAGGGAGGGACGGTGCTGTCTGCTGAGATAAAGCTGGAAAAGGGCGACCCGGAGGCCATAAGGGCCAAAATGGACGAGCTGGCCGCAAAAAGAAGGGCCAGCCAGCCCTTGAATTTCCCCTCCGCGGGCAGTACGTTTAAAAGGCCCGCCCAGGGCTTCGCCGCGGCGCTTATTGATCAGGCCGGACTGAAGGGCAAGGGCTTCGGCGGAGCAAAGGTGTCGGAAAAGCACGCCGGCTTCATAATAAACGCGGGCGGGGCCACCTTTGACGACGTGATAAAGACGATGGATTATGTTAAGGAGCAGGTGTTCAGGCACTCCGGAATAGAGCTTGAGCCTGAGGTGAAGATAATCAGATAGGTGCGTATATGGAATTGCTCATAATATCGGGCCTGTCCGGCGCCGGAAAGAGCCGGGCCGCGGCAGTTCTGGAGGATATGGATTTTTACTGCGTGGACAATCTTCCCGTGGCTATGATGCCCCGTTTCGCCGAGCTGTGCATTGCCACAAGGGGACGCTATGAGAACGTGGCCCTTGTGACCGATGTGAGGGGCGTGACCAGCTTTGACGAGCTGTTCAAGGCCATCGACTCGATGAAGCTGATGGGCTGCAACTTCCGGCTGCTGTATATGGACGCC
>JAFRAF010000270.1 GCA_017405545.1 Oscillospiraceae bacterium
AAATAGCACGCATATATAGAAATATGTGATTTGTAACGGCATGATACCGGGCTTTATAATTAAAAAGGATTTTTAGGACTTAATTGACGCATTGAGCGTTTTATTGCCGGAGGCGGGAGTGAAAATCGGCTCCGACACAGACAAATATCCTCAGCATACCATCTCATTCTTACTATTTTTGACTGAAAACAGGAAGGAGAAACACTATGTCCAACTATGTTGAAATGTGGAAAGATCTGGGTATGGATCTGGACACCCATGACCTGCTCTGCCAGGTACTTCCGACCGCTTTCGGCGATGTATATCTGTCCCAGCAGAACCGCCCCGAGGGGATGGGCTTCTGGGATTTTGTCGTATCCGAGATACACGGTATACGCCCCGCAGAGCTGATTGAGGCCCAGAAAAACGGCCAGAAGGTTTTCGGCACATTCTGCGTATATGTGCCTGATGAGGTGGTAATTGCCGCCAACGGTATTGTGACAGGCCTCTGCGGCGGTTCTCAGTTCTGGGTACCCGGCGGTGAAAAAGTCCTGCCCAAGTCCACCTGCCCCCTGATAAAGGCATCAGTAGGCGCCCGTCTTGACAGGACCTGTCCCTTCTTCCGCATCGCGGATATGTACGTGGGCGAGACCACCTGCGACGGCAAAAAGAAGGCCTGGGAGATCCTTGCGCAGGACGTCCCCATGTATATAATGGACATCCCCCAGATGAAGAGGGAGAAGGATATACAGAAGTGGGCCGAGGAGATCGAGGCCTTTGCCAAGGTGGTCGAGGACTTCACCGGCAACAAGATTACCGTCGAAAAGCTCAACGAGGCAATCAAGACCATAAATGAGAAGCGCAAGGCCATGGCCCGCGTGTTCAACGCGACCAAGGGCAAGGTCATCCCCATCAGCGGCAAAGACCGTCTGCTGATGACCCAGATCGCCTTCTTCGACGATCCCACCCGCTGCGCCCAGATGTGCAACAAGCTGGCCGATGAGCTTGACCAGCGCGTCAAGGACGGCGTATCCGTATTCCCGGAGGGCACAAAGCGCATACTCCTCACCGGCACGCCCATGGCCATTCCCAACTGGAAGCTCCACCACATCATCGAGACCAGCGGCGGCGCTGTAGTATGCGAAGAGATGTGCACCGGCACCCGCTATTTCGAGAACCTTGTGGACGAGTGTCAGACAACACTGGAGGGCCAGTTCCGCGCCCTGTCCGAGCGTTACATGAAGAACAACTGCGCCTGCTTCACCCCGAACACCGGACGCATCGACGATATCGTGCGCCTGGCCAGGGAGTATCAGGTGGATGGAGTTATTGATGTAAATCTGAAGTTCTGCTGCCTCTACGACACCGAGGGCTATACCGTTGAAAAGGCGCTCAAGGAAGCCGGCATCCCTGTACTGGGTATTGAGACCGACTACACCGACACCGACGCGGAGCAGCTGCGCACCCGTATCGGCGCGTTCATAGAGATACTCGGCTAAAATGGCAGAGCTTGAGCTCAACTATTATATACTCTTTGCCAACTACACACATGGGCTGGCACTTCAGGAGCTTTTGAAGAAGGAAAAGCTGACCGCCCGCATCGCGCCCACGCCCCGATCCATACAGGGCGAGCTGTCCTGCGGCATGTCGCTTCTGGTGAAGCAGGAGGAAATTGAGGCTGTGCGGTCATTCTTGGAGCGCTCCGGGGCGGAGTACCACAGTATAGTGGAGATGCCATGCCAGATCCAGCCCAAAAGAGACAGATTTTGCTAACGATCATCCCGCGGCTCCGGCCGCGGGATGAAATACACTGCGATATAAGCGTTTGCATATTGAAGGGGGATGGAGATTTGATATATCTTGACAACGCGGCCACCACAATGAGGAAGCCGCCTCAGGTTATCGATGCCGTGGTACAGGCCATGCAGTCCATGGGCAACGCATCAAGGGGCACTCACGAGCAGTCCATCGCCGCGGCCATGTCCGTGTACTCGGCCAGATGCAAGGTCGCCGCTCTCTTCGGATGTCTGCGCCCGGACCATGTGGTGTTCACCTCCAACTCCACAGAGGCACTGAATATAGCCATCAGCGGCCTTATTGACAGGGGAGACCATGTGATAAGCACGGATCTGGAACACAACTCCGTTCTGCGCCCCCTGTACCGCCTGGAGGAGGAGAGGGGAGTATCGCTTGATTTTGTACCGGCTGACAGACAGGGGAATATAGACTATTCGGAATTCGAGCGGCTGTGCCGCCCCGAGACAAGGGCGATAGTCTGCACCCACGCCTCAAATCTGACGGGAAACGCGCTGGATGCGGCGCGCATAGGGGAGTTTGCCCGCTCCCGCGGACTGCTGTTCATTGTCGACGCCTCCCAGACCGCCGGATGCCTTCCCATAGACGTGGAGGCCATGGGCATAGACGTGCTCTGCTTCACCGGGCACAAGGGCTTAATGGGCCCCCAGGGGACGGGCGGAATGTGCATCAGACAGGGCGTGGATATACGGCCCTGGGCCGTCGGCGGCAGCGGAGTACAGTCCTACAGCAAAAAACAGCCCGCGGAGTACCCCACCCGGCTGGAGGCGGGGACCATGAACGGACATGGGCTGGCCGGGCTCTCGGCCGCGGTCGATTTCATACAGGAGACGGGGCTGGAGACCATACACGCCCGGGAGATCGCCCTTATGCGCCGCTTTTACGAGGGTGTGACTGCCATAGACGGAGTCCGGGTCTACGGCGACTTTTCAAGCGACAGCCGTGGGGCCATCGTTGCCCTGAATATCCGCGACTACGATTCCGGCGCCGTGTCCGACGTTCTGGCCATGGATTACGGCATAGCCACCCGCCCCGGAGCCCACTGCGCGCCACGTATGCACTATGCCCTCGGCACCCAGGAGCAGGGCGCGGTGCGCTTCAGCTTTTCGTGGTTCAATACGGACGAGGAGATCGATACGGCGATCCGCGCCGTGCGCGAGCTGGC
>JAFRAF010000271.1 GCA_017405545.1 Oscillospiraceae bacterium
CCGCGATCGGCTGGGACGCATACCCGTACATGTGGGCAGACGTGAGGACGGGAAGTGCATATCCTTCGAGTCCTTCGCCTATACGAAGCTGGGCTACGAGGACGAGTACGAGCTGGGCCCCGGCGAGATAGTGGAGATAACCAGCGACAGCCTGAAGGTGCTGGCCGAGCCCGGCGAGGAAATGCGCATATGCGCCTTTTTGTGGACATACTACGGCTACCCGAACTCGTCCTATGAGGGCAGCAACGTGGAGCTCATGCGCAATGTGAACGGCGAGATACTGGCCCGGGACGAGAAGCTCAACGGTACGCAGCCGGAGGTGGACTCTGTCAGCGGGGTGCCGGATTCCGGTACAGCCTATGCCATAGGCTACTCAAACGCCAGCGGCACGCCCTTTACAAGGCCCTTTATCAAATACACACCCACCTGGCCCCGCAGCTTTCTCCCCTCGAACCAGAGGGAGAGGGATATGGTGGCCAAGATGAAGATAATCCCCGTGCCCGAGCTGATAAAGGGCAAGCGGCTCCTTCTTATCGACGACAGCATCGTCAGGGGCACACAGCTCAGGGAAACCGTGGAATTTCTGTACGAAAACGGGGCGAAGGAAGTGCATATGCGCTCAGCATGTCCCCCCTATATGTACAGCTGCAAGTACCTGAACTTCTCCCGCAGCAACTCCGATATGGACCTACTGGCCAGACGCATAGTCATGGAGGTGGAGGGCGAAGAGGGCATGAAGCACTTGGATGAGTACAGCGACTGCAGGACCCGGCGGGGCAAATGCATGAGGCGCACCATATGTGAGAAAATGGGCTTCGCCTCACTGGAGTATCAGTCCGTGGAGGGGCTTATAGAGTCCATAGGCATAGATCCCTGCAAGGTCTGCACGTACTGCTGGACCGGAAAGGAGTAGG
The DNA here is from genome assembly GCA_017405545.1 of Oscillospiraceae bacterium. GTDB lineage: Bacteria > Bacillota > Clostridia > Oscillospirales > Oscillospiraceae > RGIG2311. The sequence continues at coordinate 915 of JAFRAF010000271.1, forward strand.
AGATTGCAGAACTCAAAGTCTGACAGCTACGCGGCGGCAGGCGTGGACATCACCGCCGGCTACAAGGCCGTGGAGCTGATGAAAAGTCATATAGCCCGCACCATGACCAGCGGAGCCCTGTCCGACATCGGCGGCTTCGGCGGCCTGTTTGAGCCGGACCTCAAGGGCATTGAACGCCCCGTGCTGGTCAGCGGCACCGACGGCGTGGGCACCAAGCTGAAGCTGGCCTTCCTCATGGACAAGCACGACACCGTGGGCATAGACTGCGTGGCAATGTGCGTGAACGACGTCATATGCTGCGGCGCGAAGCCCCTGTTTTTCCTGGACTACATCGCCTGCGGAAAAAACGTGCCTGAGAAGATAGAGGCCATAGTGTCCGGCGTGGCGGAGGGCTGCGTCCAGTCCGGCTCCGCCCTCATTGGCGGGGAGACCGCCGAGATGCCCGGCTTCTATCCGGTGGACGAGTACGACCTGGCGGGCTTCTCCGTGGGCATCGTTGACAGGGATAAGATACTGGACAAGAACTCCGTCAGGGCCGGGGACGTTATGATAGCCCTGCCCTCCAGTGGGGTGCACTCAAACGGCTTCTCCCTTGCGCGCAAGGTGTTCGACGTGGAAAACGCCGATTTGAGGAGCCCTTTGGCGGAGCTTGGCGGGAAATCCCTGGGCGAGACCCTTCTCACCCCCACAAAGATATACGTAAAACCCGTTCTGGCCCTTATGGAGCAGGTCAGGGTCAAGGCGTTGGCCCATATAACCGGCGGCGGCTTCTATGAGAACATACCCCGCTGTTTGCCGAAGGGCAAGGGTGTAAAAATAGCAAAGAGCGCGCTGCGCCCCCTGCCCATATTCGAGCTCATCGCGAAGACCGGCAATATCCCGGAGCGGGATATGTACAACACCTTCAATATGGGCGTGGGAATGTGCGCGGTGGTCAGCGGCGAGGACGCTCCCCGGGCCCTTGACAGCCTTCGCGACAGCGGCGAGGACGCCTATATCATGGGCGAGATAGTGGATTCCGACACAGGGGTGGAGTTATGCTGAAGACCAGAATAGCCGTGCTGGTATCGGGGGGAGGCACCAACCTGCAGGCCATCATCGACGCCCAGAGAGCGGGACAGATAAAAAGCGGCTCCATCGAGCTGGTCATATCCAATAAGGCCGGCGCCTACGCTCTGGAGAGGGCCGCGAATGCCGGTATAGAGACGTCGGTCATCACCCGAAAGGAATGCGGCGGTCAGGAGAATTTTGAAAAGGAGATCATCAGGACACTGGAGGAGCACGACATTGACCTCATCGTTCTGGCGGGCTTTTTGAGCATACTCAGCGGCGATTTCACCTCCAGATATCCCGAGCGGATAATAAACGTGCACCCCTCGCTGATACCCTCCTTCTGCGGGAAGGGCTATTACGGACTCAAGGTGCACGAGGAGGCCCTGAAATACGGCGTAAAGGTCACCGGCGCCACGGTGCATTTTGTAAACGAGATACCTGACGGCGGCAGAATAATAGCCCAGAAGGCCGTGTATATCCTGCCCGACGATACGCCGGAGACGCTGCAGCGACGGGTCATGGAGCAGGCGGAGTGGGTCATACTGCCCGAGGCGGTGGAGACGGTCTCCGCGGAGATAGCCCTCGCAAGGCAGGAAAGCCAATAAGCGATCACAGAGGTACATTAACGCCGCCCATGCCGTGCGGCGCTGAAGACGGCGGGCTCCGCCCGCCGGATAAAAGGAAAGAGACCGGCGCCCGCCCGACGCAGGCGAGAGGGCTTCCGGCGGAGCAATAATGACAAGGCCGACTTGAAGCCGGCCGCCGACCATAAGGAGGTATATGCATTATGTTCAAGATCGACGAGCTGTTAAAAGGCAACACATATCCCGGCAGAGGCATAATCATCGGCTGCAGCCCCGACGGCAAAAAGGCCGTGACGGCCTACTTCATAATGGGCCGCAGCGTGAACAGCAGAAACAGAGTGTTCGTACCGGCTGACGATGGCATCAGGACCGAGGCCCACGACCCCGCGTTAATGGTGGACCCCAGCCTTATCATATATCACCCGGTGCGCATCACGGATAAAGAGCTCATCGTCACAAACGGCGACCAGACCGACACCATACGGGACTTCATACAGAAGGGAAGCAGCTTCGAGCAGGCCCTTGAGACCCGCTGCTTCGAGCCCGACGAGCCCAACTTCACACCCCGCATCAGCGGCATAATAAGCTTTGCGGGCGGGGCCTTCAGCTACAAGCTGAGCATACTCAAGAGCTGCGACGACAAGGGCACCGACTGCAATCGCTTTACCTTCGCCTATGCGCCGGTGGCGGGACTGGGCCACTTCCTCCACACATATGTGGGCGACGGCAGCCCCATCCCCTCCTTCGTGGGCGAGCCGGAGCCGGTGGATGTGGACAACGATATCGACAGCTACACCGCCAAGCTCTGGGACAGCTTAAACGAGGACAACAAGGTCTCCCTGTACGTGAACTTCACGGATCCGGCCGACGGCAGCAGCGAGACAAGAATAGTAAACAAGAACAAATAAACAGAGACAGACCCGGCTTTATATACGGGATGAGTCGCCGGGAAAAAGCCCGGGACGCTATGGAAAAGAGCCGCCTGCCGGGAAACGGACAGTGCAGGCGGGGCGCGAGGCGTGAGAACCCGTCCCGCGCTGGAATAAACAGAAGGGAGAATTATCGTGAAAGAATTTGAACTCAAGTACGGCTGCAACCCCAATCAGAAGCCCGCAAAGATATTCATGGAAAACGGAGAGGACCTGCCCATAGAGATACTCTGCGGCAGGCCCGGATATATAAACTTTCTGGACGCCTTCAACTCCTGGCAGCTGGTCAGAGAGGTAAAGGCCGCCACAGGCCTGCCCTGCGCCGCTTCCTTCAAGCACGTGAGCCCCACCTCCGCGGCCGTGGGCATACCCCTGAGCGACCAGCTTAAAAAGGCCTGCTTCGTGGACGATATCGAGGGCCTGGACCAGTCCCCCATGGCCTGCGCCTATGCCAGAGCCAGAGGCACCGACCGCATGTGCTCCTTCGGCGACTGGATAGCCCTGTCCGATGAGTGCGACGAGGTCACCGCCTCCATCATCAAACGCGAGGTCTCCGACGGCATCATCGCCCCGGGCTACACCGAGGCGGCACTGGCCCTCCTCAAGGGCAAGAAAAAAGGCAACTACAACATCGTAAAGTTAGACCCCGGCTTCGTGCCCGACCCCGTGGAGAAAAAGCAGGTATACGGCATAACCTTCCAGCAGGGCAGAAATGAGTTTAAGATAGACGAGAGCCTTTTGGGCAATATGGTAACCGCCAACAAGGAGCTGCCTCCCGAGGCGGTCAGAGACCTGATAGTGGCCCTCATTACCCTGAAATACACCCAGTCCAACTCCGTGTGCTTCGCCGTGGACGGACAGGCCATCGGCGTGGGCGCGGGCCAGCAGTCCCGCATTCACTGTACGCGCCTGGCCGGTGACAAGGCCGACAAGTGGCTCCTGCGCCAGAGCGAGAGAGTCACATCCCTGCCCTTCAAGCCGGGCCTCGGCAGGGCGGACAGGGACAACACAATAGACGTGTATCTGTCCGAGGACTGGAGCGACGTGCTGGACGAGGGCGTGTGGCAGAACTATTTCACCGAGCGTCCCGCGCCCTTTACCAGAGAGGAGAAGAGGGAGTATCTCTCAAAGATAAGCGGCATAAGCCTTGCCAGCGACGCCTTCTTCCCCTTCGGCGACAACATCATCAGAGCCAGACGAAGCGGCGTGAGCTACATAGCGGAGCCCGGCGGCTCCGTCCGTGACGATCAGGTCATCGAGACCTGCGACAAGTACGGAATGGCCATGGCCTTCACCGGCATGCGCCTGTTCCACCATTAATAAATACAGGAGGTAAGCAATATGGCATTTTACTACACCGAGCCCTCCCATACTTTCAGCGAATACCTGCTCATCCCCGGCTACACCTCCACGGCGTGTGTGCCGGCGAATGTTAGTCTCAGAACGCCCCTTGTCAAATTCAAGAAGGGCGAGGAGTCCCCTCTGTACATAAATGTCCCCATGGTCTCCGCCATAATGCAGTCCGTATCCAATGACGGGCTGGCCCTGGCTCTGGCCAGAGAGGGCGGCATATCCTTCATCTACTGCTCCCAGAGCATAGAGGACGAGGCGGCCATGGTATCCCGGGTGAAGAATTTCAAGGCGGGCTTTGTGGTCAGCGATTCCAACATCAGACCCGATGACAGGCTCAGCGACGTGCTGGACCTGCTCCAGCGCACGGGCCACTCCACCGTGGCCGTCACCGACGACGGAGGCCCCAACGGCAAGCTGCTGGGCATGGTCACCAGCCGCGACTACCGCGTGAGCCGCATGAGCGGAGAGGAGAAGGTCTCCGAGTTCATGACCCCCATAGACAAGCTGGTCACCGCCCCCGAGGGCACCAGCCTGAAGGAGGCCAATGACATCATATGGGAGCACAAGCTCAACGCCCTGCCCATAGTGGACAGGAACGGACGCATGCAGTACTTCGTGTTCCGCAAGGACTATTCCAGCCACAAGCAGGCCCCCGACGAGCTGATCGACGCCCATAAGCGCTACATGGTTGGCGCGGGCGTGAACACCCACGACTACAAGGAGCGCATCCCCGCTCTGGTCGAGGCCGGCGCAGATGTGCTCTGCATCGACTCCTCCGAGGGCTACTCCGACTGGCAGAAGCTCACTATTGAGTTCGTCAGAGAGAAGTACGGCGACAGTGTGAAGATAGGCGCGGGCAACGTGGTTGACAGAGACGGCTTCCTCTTCCTGGCTGAGGCCGGGGCCGACTTCGTGAAGGTCGGCATAGGCGGCGGCTCTATATGCATAACCCGTGAGCAGAAGGGCATCGGCCGCGGACAGGCCACCGCCGTCATCGAAGTGGCGGCCGCCAGAGACGAGTATTTCAAACGCACCGGAGTGTACATCCCGATATGCTCAGACGGAGGCATCGTCATGGATTACCACGTGACCCTCGCTCTCGCCATGGGCGCCGACTTCGTCATGCTGGGCAGATACTTTGCCCGCTTTGACGAGAGCCCCACACCCAAGCTGAACATAAACGGCACCTACGTCAAGGAGTACTGGGGCGAGGGCTCCAACAGAGCCAGGAACTGGCAGCGCTACGATCTGGGCGGAGCCAGCAAGCTGGGCTTTGAGGAGGGCGTCGACTCCTACGTGGTCTACGCCGGAAGCCTCCATGACAATCTGGCCGTGACCCTTTACAAGGTGAAGTCCACCATGTGCAACTGCGGAGCCATGTCCATACCAGAGCTGCAGGAGAAGGCCAAGCTCACCCTTGTGTCCTCCACCAGCATTGTTGAGGGCGGTCACCACGACGTAATGCTGAGAAACACCGAAACCACCAAGTCGTAAGGAGGCGTAGCCATGAAGATAATGGTAGTCGGCGGCGGAGGCAGAGAGCACGCTATTATAAAAGCGCTGAAGAAAAGTCCCAAAGCGGATGAGATATACGCTCTGCCGGGCAACGGCGGTATTGCGGCCGACGCCCACTGTGTGGATATTGGGGCAAAGGACATAGACAAAATCGTGGCCTTTGCCGTGGACAATAATATAGATTTCGCCGTTGTCGCCCCGGACGACCCTCTGGTGCTGGGGGCGGTAGATGCCCTTGAGGCGGCGGGCATAGCCTGCTTCGGGCCCGACAGGGCAGCCGCCCGTATTGAGGGCAGCAAAGTGTTCAGCAAGGGCCTCATGGAGAAGTACGGCATACCCACGGCGGCGTATCAGGTGTTCTCTGACATGGGCAAGGCCCTTGAGTATGTCCGGAGCTGCCCGGTGCCCGTGGTCATCAAGGCCGACGGCCTGGCTCTCGGCAAGGGCGTGTTCATATGCGAGGACAGAGCGCAGGCGGCCGCCGCCCTGCACTCCATCATGGAGGACAGGATATTCGGCGACAGCGGAGCCAGAGTGGTCATTGAAGAGTTCCTCACCGGACCCGAGGTGTCCGTGCTGGCCTTCACCGACGGGAAAACCATGGTGCCCATGGTGTCCTCCATGGACCATAAGCGGGCCCATGACGGGGACAAGGGCCCCAACACCGGCGGCATGGGCACAGTTGCGCCCAACCCCTATTACACAAAGGAAGTGGCCGAGCGCTGCATGAAGGAGATATTCATGCCCACCATGGCGGCCATGAACGCGGAGGGCTGCCCCTTCAAGGGCTGCCTGTACTTCGGCCTGATGATAACCCCTAAGGGGCCGAAGGTCATTGAGTACAACTGCCGCTTCGGCGATCCGGAGACCCAGGTGGTACTCCCCCTGCTGAAAAGCGATCTGCTCACCGTGATGCAGGCCGTACGGGATGAACGCCTGGGCGAGACTGAGGTGGAGTTCGAGGACGCCAGCGCCTGTTGCGTGATAATGGCCTCCGACGGTTACCCCGGCAGCTATGAAAAAGGCTTTGAGATAAGCATACCCGAGGATCTGCGGGAGAGCATATATATCGCCGGAGCGAAGCTGGATGACGGCCGCCTGCTGACAAACGGCGGCAGAGTGCTGGGCGTCACGGCGGTGGCCGCTGATCTGGCCGGGGCCGTAAAGAAGGCCTACGAGGGCGCGGAGCGGGTGAGCTTTGAAAACGCCTATTTCCGCCGCGACATAGGCAAGCGTGCTTTGGAGGCGTAGCTATGGTCTACAGAGTATATGTTGAGAAAAAAGAGGGACTGCGTCATGAGGCGCAGTCCCTGAAGAACAGTATAGTTGATTTTCTGCGCATAGAGGGGCTCGAGGAGCTGAGGATAATAAACCGCTATGACGTGGAAAACGTTGAGCGGGAACTTTTCGAGTACAGCGTTAAGACAGTGTTCTCGGAGCCCCCCGTGGACGACGTGTATTTCGAGCCCTGCTGGGACGGCTACACGGTGTTCGCGGTGGAGTATCTGCCCGGACAGTTTGACCAGCGGGCCGATTCCGCCGCCCAGTGCATACAGATAATATCCCAGGGCGAGAGACCCCTTGTCCGCACGGCCAAGCTCTATCTTTTGAGGGGAGAACTCTCGGAGGCGGATATTGAGGCGGTCAAGCACCATGTCATCAATCCGGTGGAGGCGAGACTTGCCGAGCTGGAGCTGCCGGAGACCCTGGCTGTGGAGTACGAGCTGCCCGACAGCGTTGAGCTTCTGGATGGCTTCAGACAGCTGGACGAGGCGGGCCTTGACGCCTTTTTGAAAGAGCGGGGCCTGGCCATGGATCGGGACGATCTGCGCTTCTGCCGGAACTATTTCATAGAAGAAGGCAGAGACCCGACAATAACCGAGGTCAAGGTGCTGGACACCTACTGGAGCGACCACTGCCGCCACACCACCTTCAATACGGTTATAGATTCCGTAAGCTTTGAGGACCCCCTGCTGGAGTCGGCCTACAACGACTATCTTGAGACCCGCCGCCAGTTGGGCCGCACAAAGCCCATATGTCTCATGGACATAGGCACCATAGGCGCAAAATATCTCAAGGCCGCCGGAAAGCTTGACAAGCTGGACGAGTCCGACGAGATAAACGCCTGCACCGTAAAGATAAAGGTCAATGTGGGAGGCGAGGAGCAGGACTGGCTGCTGCTGTTCAAAAACGAGACCCACAACCACCCCACTGAGATAGAGCCCTTCGGCGGGGCCGCCACCTGCATAGGCGGGGCCATAAGAGACCCCCTGTCCGGCAGGGCATATGTGTATTCGGCCATGCGCGTCACAGGCGCCGCCGACCCCACTGCTCCGCTTTCGGAGACAATAAAGGGCAAGCTGCCCCAGCGCAAGATAGTCACCACCGCCGCCCACGGCTACAGCTCCTCCGGCAACCAGATAGGTCTGGCCACCGGACAGGTGGACGAGCTGTACCACCCGGGCTACGCGGCCAAGCGCATGGAGATAGGCGCGGTAATCGGCGCTGTCCCCGCGGAGAATGTACGCAGAGAGGTGCCCGCCCCCGGCGATATAGTCATACTGCTGGGCGGCCGCACGGGCAGAGACGGCATGGGCGGAGCCACAGGCTCGTCCAAGTCCCACACCGTCAGCTCCCTTGAGAGCTGCGGCGCGGAGGTGCAGAAGGGCAACGCCCCGGAGGAGCGCAAGCTACAGCGCCTGTTCAGAAATCCCGAGGCCTCGAAGCTCATAAAGCGCTGCAACGACTTCGGCGCGGGCGGCGTATCCGTGGCCATCGGCGAGCTGGCAGAGGGCCTTGACATTCAGCTGGACGCCGTGCCCAAGAAGTACGAGGGCCTGGACGGTACGGAGCTGGCCATAGCCGAGTCACAGGAGCGTATGGCGGTGGTTGTAGAGGCCAAAGACGCCGAGCGCTTCTGTCAGCTGGCAAGGGCTGAGAATCTGGAGGCCACGGTGGTGGCCCGGGTCACCGAGTCACCCCGGCTGGTCATGCGCTGGAAGGGCCGCAGCATAGTCGACATCTCCCGCCGCTTTCTGGATACCAACGGCGCGGACAAGCATATTGATATCAGGCCCGAGGCTCCGAAGAGCTTCCGGCGGGAGCCTGTGACGGACTGGAAGGCCGGCTTCAAGGCGCTGACCTCCGACCTGAACGTCTGCTCCGGCCGCGGCCTGTCCGAGTGCTTCGACTCTACCATAGGCGCCGGCACGGTGCTCATGCCTTATGGCGGCAGACGCCAGCGCACGCCCATACAGGCTATGGTGAACAAGATATCCGTGGAAAAAGAGGATACGGACAGTTGCTCCTTCATGGCCTGGGGCTACAACCCCTATATAGGTGAGAAGAGCCCGTACCACTCCGCCTACCTGGCGGTGGTGGAGTCCGTGTCGAAGCTCATCGCCGCAGGCGCCGAGTTTGAGGACGTGTACCTGAGCTTTCAGGAGTATTTTGAAAAGCCCCTCAAGGACGGCAGACGCTGGGGCAAGCCCTTCGCAGCCCTGCTGGGCGCGCTGAGGGCCCAGAAGGAGCTGGGCATTGCGGCCATAGGCGGCAAGGACTCCATGAGCGGCAGCTTTGAGGATCTGGACGTACCACCCACACTTGTGTCCTTTGCCGTCACCACCGGCAGGACCGGCACTGTCATTTCCCCGGAGTTTAAAAGGGCCGGCAGCCCGGCAGTCTGGCTCAGGCCCGAGATCGGGGAGGACGGACTGCCCGTAGCCGAGTCAGTGAAGGGCATGTTCGCCGAGATAAGCAGGCTCAACCGGGATGGGAAGCTCTTGGCCGCATGGACGCCGGAATTCGGCGGAGCCGCCGAGGGCATAGTCAAGATGTGCATGGGCAACGGTCTGGGCTTCGAGATCGCCGACGGCACGGATATCGGCGAGCTCTTCGACTATTCCTACGGCTCGTTCATTCTGGAGCTCACGGAGGGCTGCGGCGTCGGGCAGCTCCTCGGACATGTGACGGCTGAGCCGTACATAGGCTTCGGCGGCGATAAGATAGCCCTTAATGAGCTTGAAAGGCTCTACGAGGACAGGCTGGAGCCCGTATATCCCTGCAATATAGAGACCCCCGACAAGTCTGTGCCCGCCTTTGGCTTTAAGGCGGAGAACTGGCCGAAGCCCAGAGTCAGAGCGGTTGCGCCCCTTGCGCTGATACCCGTATTTCCAGGCACTAACTGCGAATACGACACGGCCAAGGCCCTGGAGAGGGCCGGGGCGAGGACGGAGACCATAGTCATAAACAATTTAAGTCCCGCCTCCATAGCCCGGTCCGTGGACTATTTCTCGGAGCGTACGGCCCAGGCCAACATAATATTCATACCCGGCGGCTTCTCCGGCGGAGACGAGCCCGAGGGCTCGGGCAAATTCATAACCGCTTTCTTCCGCAGCGGAAAGGTGAAGGACGCGGTGAATGAGCTGCTGGGCAATCGGGACGGCCTCATGTGCGGCATATGCAACGGCTTCCAGGCCCTTATAAAGCTGGGCCTTGTGCCCCACGGCGAGATAATGGATATGGATGCCGACTGTCCCACGCTGAGCTTTAACACCATAGGCAGGCACCAGTCTAAGATAGTGCGCACCCGCATTGCGTCCAACAAGTCCCCCTGGCTCATGCGCACAAAGGTGGGCGAGGTGTACAGTGTGCCCATCTCCCACGGCGAGGGCCGCTTCCTGGCCGACGAGAAGCTGATATACGAGCTGGCCGAAAAGGGACAGGTCATCACCCAGTACGTAAATGCCGAGGGCGAGCCCACCTATGACATAGACTTCAACCCCAATGGCTCGCTTCTTGCAGTGGAGGGCATATGCTCACCGGACGGCAGAGTGCTGGGCAAAATGGGACATACTGAGCGATACAGCAGCGGTCTGTATAAAAACGTGCCCGGAGACTACGACATGGGCCTGTTCGAGTCCGCTGTGGAATACTTTAAATAACAAGGCAGATAGATTCAGGCTTTAATTACCGCCCGGGAGGTGTGCAGATATGCTGTCAGAAAAAATGGTGGAGATCGGCCGGAAGAGATCGGCCATAAGGGAGCTGTTCGAGTACGGGAAAGCCCGCGCCGCGGAGATAGGCGCTGAAAACGTGTTCGATTTCAGTATAGGCAATCCCAGCGTTCCCGCCCCGAAAGAGGTGGCAGAGACCATTGCTGAGCTCCTGCTCAGCCGTGACAGCCTCGCCCTCCACGGATATACGTCTGCCCAGGGTGATATGGGAGTCCGCAAGAGCATTGCGGACTCCCTGAATCGTCGTTACGGGGCGGACTTCGATATGGACGAGATATACATGACCTGCGGAGCCGCGGCGGGGCTGAGCATATGCTTGAACGCCGTCTGCGTGCCCGGGGACGAGGTGCTGCTCCTGGCCCCCTTCTTCCCGGAGTATAAAGTCTTTGCGGAAAAGGCCGGGGCCGTTGTGAGAGCCGTGCCGCCGCTCGGGGACATGAGCCCGGACATGGAGGCCATGGCGGAGCTGATAAGCGAAAAAACCAAGGCGGTAATTATCAATTCCCCGAATAACCCCACGGGGGCAATATACAGCCGGGGCTGCCTGTCCGCCGTGGCGGAGCTGCTGTCCGCCCGGCAGAGGGAGTACGGCCACGCCATATACATAATATCCGACGAGCCCTACAGGGAACTGGTGTACGGTGAGAGGAAGCCCTGCTTCATCCCCGGACTGTACGGCAACACATTTATATGCTACTCCTTCAGCAAGTCCCTGTCCATGCCGGGTGAGCGCATAGGGTACATTGCCGTTCCGCGCAGTATGGAGGACAGCCGCACGGCCTATGCCGCTGTCTGCGGGGCCGGAAGAGCCCTGGGCTATGTGTGCGCCCCCAGCCTGTTCCAGTATGTGGCCGCCGCCTGCTGCGATCTGAGCCCGGACCTGCAGGCCTATATCCGCAACCGGGAGCTTTTATGCACCGGTCTAAGGGAACTGGGCTTTGAATTCGTGGAGCCGGACGGGGCCTTTTATCTCTTCCTCAAATCCCCCGAGGAGGACGCGGAGGCCTTCTGCATGAGAGCACGGAAGCACGAGCTGCTGCTGGTGCCCTCGGACAGCTTCGGGGTGGGGGGATACGCCAGAGTGTCCTACTGCGTCTCGGCTGAAACAATAACGCGGTCCATGTCCGCCTTTGCGGCCCTTGCGGGGGAGTACGGACTGGGCGGATAAGAGCGCCTGAAACGGCTGCGGCAGCCGCTTTTATCCCCGCGAAAGCTGTGCTCCGCGGGTGTTAAGCCGCCGTTAATATGCCTATCTTTGATTTGACTTTCTTATTAAGTTGAGTTATAATGCTTTGGAAATATCCTACGTTGGGCTATAATACCCTGCGGTGGGTTTCTCTGTTTTTTTCACGAAAGGGTGATTGCAGATGGAAGAATCCGAGGTTCTTTTCAGCCTGTTCGGACTCGATGTCACCAGTCAGGTCACCACGACCTGGGCCATAATGCTGGTACTTATAATAATAGCTGTGATAATAAGATGCGGCCTTAGGGAAAGGCCCGGCCGCTTCCAGAATATGATAGAGATGGGCGTGGAAGCTCTGGACAATTTTTTTGTCGGCCTGCTGGGCGAGGAGAAGAGCCGTAAATATTTCCCCCTGTTTGGCACGCTTTTTGTGTTTATCCTGCTCTCAAACCTCATTGGATTAGTACCGGGAGCGGGCACGGTGAAGGGCTTCGCTGCGCCGACCTCCTGCCTTTCAGTGACGGCAGCCCTGGCGATAGTGGTGTTTTTCAGCACCCATATCCTGGGCTTTAAGGTAAACAGGCTGCGTTACCTCAAGCACTTTGTCAGCCCCATGGCCTTCATGCTGCCCTTCCTGATAATTGACGAGATAGTGCATCCCGTATCGCTGAGCCTCCGTCTTTTTGGCAACGTGTTCGGCGATGAATCCATCACACATCAGCTCTACGGCATCATTCCCATAGGCGTGCCCATGATAATGATGGTGCTGAGCCTGCTGTTCTGTCTGATACAGTCAATGGTGTTCTCCATGCTGGCGGCTATATATGTGGATACATCCACCGGCGAAGGACATTAAAATATTCAATTATCCGAAACCCTTTATCAAAAAAATCTATCAACCAACAACAAAAGGAGAAACAAACAATGACTAGTGGAATTATCGCAATCGCAGCAGCTATCACAATCTCTGTAAGCACCATCGGCCCCGGTATCGCACAGGGTATCGCTGCATCCAAGGCCGTTGAGGCCATGGCGAGACAGCCCGAGGCGTCCGGAAACATCCGTACAACTCTCATTATCGCCCTGGCTATGATGGAGGCGCTGACTATATACGGTCTGCTTATTGCTTTCATGCTCATAGGAAAGATATAAGACTCAAGCCGAAAGGACTGGTCATAGATGACTATAGAACCGTCGGTACTGATATGGACGATAATTAATTTCATAGTCTTAATGGTGGTCCTGAATCTGATTCTGTACAAGCCCCTGTTCAAATTCATGGATGAGCGGCGGGAGCGCATAAACCAGGGAATAAACGCGGGACGCAGGGCGAGAGCGGCCATATCCGACAACGCCCAGCGGCTCAAGGACGATCTGGAGCAGTTCCACCGGAGCGAAAAGAGACGCTCGGACGCGACTATCGCATCCCTTTTAAAGCAGCGTGACCAGGAGCTGGCCGAGGCCGGAAGACGGGCCGAGGCACGCAGAGACGCCGAGCTTAAAAAGCTGGACAAGGAGAGCGGAGAGCTCACCGATGTGCTTGTTGTGGGCATACCGGGCATGATCGAGCTGCTGTCCCAGAAGCTGGACACGGACTACAGCAAATACAGGGATATGGATCCCGAGTCCATTATCAGAAAAAGACCGGCCAAGACCACCGGCCTCGTAAGAGAGAGCCGGGAACGCGGTGAAAAAGGCCGGGGCTTCCACACCGAGGAAATGCTCAAAGCCTCCCGGGAGCGCCGATACAGCAAGCTGGAGCGAGAGGCCCGCAGCAGCGACGAGTTCACTGTCGAGGATGTTAAAAACCTCCGCCGGCAGGAGGAGCAGCTGACGGACAGCCTCAGCGCCGCGCTGCCCGACATGGTCTCCCTCATCGCCGACAAGTTCGGCGACGAATGCGAGCGCATGCGTCAGATGCCTGAGCCCGTATTCGGGAGCGGGAGCGTAAAAGAGGATGAAAGCGTTCAGCCCGAGCAGCGTGCGGACGTCTTCGAGGCTCTGGAGGAATCCATCAAAAAGGCCCGTGCCAAGAGGTATTCCAAGATGTCCGACTCCGTCGGCGATTCCGAGCTGGGGAGTAAGGAGATCGAAAGGCTCATGGATGAGGAGGACGAGCTGTCCGACGCCATGAAGAGCGGCGTTTCCGATATGGTATACGCCCTGCTGGAAAAGCTCAGCGAGGACTATGAGCTGAGCCGGGACTTTGGACTGCAGGAGTAGCAGCCCCAGGGCCCGCTGAATATCAAGTCTGCATCAGATCAAAACCGTGTTGATCGCCGCCGATGCGGCAGGCGCGACACATGCCATAATCTCCATCAGCCGCTTATGGAGATTGTGTACGGGTTTTTACCCTGAAGAAGCGGCAAAATGGAGATAAGTGTGATAACACACTTATCATTTAATCAAAGGCGTGTCGCTCGCCGCCGATGCGGCAGGCGCGACACATGCCATAATCTCCATCAGCCGCTTATGGAGATTGTGTATGGGTTTTTACCCTGAAGAAGCGGCAGAATGGAGATTACAATGCCTTCCATTATCTACTACGCTATAATCAACTTTGTAATACTGGTGGCTATTATCTGGCTCTTGTTCGGCAAGATGATAAAGAAAGCCTTTTCAAAGAGAGATCAGGAACTGTGCAGGTCACTGGATGAGGCCGAGGATGGCAGGCAGACTGAGAGGTCACGAGACATGGTGATAGAAGCCGACAACAGGCAAAACGAGGCGGAAAAGGAAGAATTGAGATCCCGTACCGACGAGAATCTCGGTATGCGCAAGTCCGTAATAGACCGGGATCTGCAGTCGGAGCTGGAGGCCAGGGAGAAGGATATGGAGGCGGAGCTGCCCAACTACCGCCTCGGCATGCTGCGTCATGTGGAGAAGGACACTCTTCGCAGAGTGGCCGCCAATGCCGCCGCCATGTTTACCCAGGAGCCACTTGCATCCAGGCTGAACGGATTTGAAGAGCTCTGCGCAAAGCGCATAGCCGCGACGATAAGGCCCTGGCCCGGCAACTCCGTGTACCTTCTGGATCACGATACCCTGCCGGTTACCATAAGCTCCGCAAAGGCTCTCTCTCAGGAGAGCGTGGACCTGCTCGAAAGGGCGGCCAGAGCAGCCTTTGCCGATGAGATGCCCTCCGGCACGCTGGAGCTTGCCGTGGAGGAGGACGACAAGCTAATAAGGGGTGTGAAGGTGCGCATATGCGACACCGTCTACGACGGCAGCATCAGCAATATACTGAGCAACCTTGCGGAGAGAGTCAAGCTGGATGCCCCGGATACGAAGTCCGGAGCCGAGGAACTCCAGACGGCCATTATCGAGGGCCTGAAAAAGGTGTCCACCGACGTGGATATCTATCAGCTGGGCCGGGTCATCTCGGTATCCGACGGTATATGCCGCATATCCGGTCTGTCAGATGTTATGTACGGCGAAATGCTGGACTTCATCGAGACGGGCATTACAGGCATGGTGCTGGACCTGGGCGAGACCTATGTAGGCTGCGTCGTGTTCGGCGCATTTGAGAAGATCGAAGAGGGCGCGGAGGTGCGCCGCAGCGGTCATATTATAGCCGTACCCGTGGGCGAAGCCATGCTGGGACGCGTGGTCAACGCTCTGGGCGAGCCCATTGACGGCAGAGGCGAGATAAGGCCCGAGGCCTATCAGCCTATAGAGGCGCCCGCACCCGGCATACTTGACAGGCGGAAAGTGAACGTGCCCCTCAACACCGGCCTTACGGCCATCGACGCCCTTGTGCCCATAGGACGCGGACAGCGTGAGCTAATCGTGGGCGACCGCCAGACCGGAAAGACCGCCATAGCCATCGACACAATAATCAATCAGCGCAGCGAATACCTCAAGGGCGAACCTGTGTATTGCATCTACGTGGCCGTCGGGCAGAAGGGCTCGACGGTGGCCAACATCGTCGAGACCCTGCGCTCCAAGGGGGCAATGGACTATACTGTCGTGGTGGCAGCGACGGCGGCGGACCCCGCGGCGCTCCAGTACTATGCGCCGTTCGCAGG
>JAFRAF010000272.1 GCA_017405545.1 Oscillospiraceae bacterium
CAGTATCGCGTCAAAGCTTGCGTCGGAGCCGGAGGCGATAAGGGCACCGGAGTCCACTTTTTCACCCTGGGACTTGACATAGCGGCCCAGCACGAGCTTTACCACAACGGCCACGGCGATAAGCACAAGGGACAGTATAGAGTAATCCGCCGCTTCCGGGCGGATGATTTTTTTGATGGACTCGGTGAGGGCGGTAATGCCGGCGTAGAGGACGAGAGCGGCCACTATCATGGAGCTCAGATATTCAATGCGCCCATAGCCCAGGGGGTGTTTTCTGTCCGGCTGTTTGCCGGAGAGCTTGGCCCCGACTATGGTTATTACGCTTGACAGAGCGTCGGAGAGATTGTTTACGGCGTCCAGCACAACGGCGATGGAGTTGGACATAAGACCCACCGCTGCTTTCATGACCGCAAGCAGTACATTTGCCACTATGCCTATGATGCTGGTCCTTATAATGACAGAGTTGCGCGAGTCCTGTTCCGGCGTCTGGAGCGGATAGTTCATTGGCAGTCCTCCAGTTTAGATGTCATTTCGTTTAGAAGTCTGTAGAGAAGGGTGTAGAGCTGCTCGGCGTCTTCGCGCTGAAATATGATGCATTCGCTGAGCTTGGCCGGGACGGAAAGAGCCTTATCCCGGAGGGCCCAGCCGGCATCTGTCAGGCTCACTGTCACGCTGCGCTCATCCTTCTCGCTGCGACGGCGGCGGACAAAGCCCTTTTGCTCCATGCTCTTGAGCAGGGGGGTTATGGTGCCCGTGTCGAGATAGAGTTTCTCGCTGAGATCCTTTATGCTGCACTGCTCCCGCTCCCAGAGGACCATCATGGCGATGTACTGGGTGTAGGTCAGGTTGAGCTTGCTGAGATACGGATAGTATGCCCGTGTCATCGCCCGAGCGGCGGCATAGAGGGGGAAACAAAGCTGATTTTCAAGTTTTAGCGCTTCATATTCGTCGGACATATACAGTCTCTCCATTCGGGGCGTTAATCCCTGTACAATCGTACAATCCGGGCAATGACGGCAGTTGCGGCTTTTGTTGTTTGTGCGGTTCGCGGATAGTACGGGTAAGACAACTGGCGGCAGGGAGATTTACAAATATATTTTATTAGGTTATATTGTACACAATATATTATTGCCTGTCAATAGAGTTTAGTGTAGTATTAGTCCTGCAAAACGGGACCGAGACTGATTGCAGATGTGCTGTTTGAAATCGAAGAAACATGAATAATAATCAATCGAGAGAAGCCGCGCCCGCAAAACCGTCATTCCGGGAAAGGAGGAAAAATATGAAAAGGATAGATACAGGGGGAATATCATATTTCGATAAGCTTGAGGGCAGCGGCGAGTGGTTGTGGGGCATGGACTACTGCAGCGGGGATATGTACGAGGCGGAGGAGCTCTATCACCTGGGACACCGCATAAAGCAGAACCGCCTGCTGTTTCTGCACTGCCCGGACGGGCGGATGCTTGAGCCTGTAAAGGCAAAGCAGGGGCAGTATCTGGGCAGGCCAGTATTTGAGGACGGACATATACATCTCCTGCTGGCGGATTTCCCGGCGGGCGTGATCTCCATACTGAGATATGACGAGACCGCCGACATATGCGATACAGTGGCGGAGATACCCTACTGCGAGCTGGAGGACTGCTATAATCTGCTGCTCAAGACCTCGCCACTGACGTTGACAAGGCAGCCCAACGGCGGCAGATTTCAGATAATTTGGCCGGTGCGCAGGGAATTTGCCATAGGCGAGACGGAGACCTTCGACTTCAGAAAAGGGAACAGGCTCTACTTTGCCCAGTGGTTCGAGGATCCGGATTACCGGGAGGAGCTGGTCATTCGAAGCTTTGACAGCGGCGAGATAATCGAAAGGCACCGCGGCACGCTGATGCGTCTGCCCAACGGCGATGAGTGGCTGCTGGAGTGAGGCGGCGCGCGCATTCAAAAACGCATGGTCCGAATAAAAAAACTCACGACCCGCTTTGAGCCTTTTAAGGCCGCAGCGGGTCGTTATTGCTTATATGATTATTCAGGTATTCAGAGCCGGATCATTTCTTTCTGCCCCGGAAGAACCAGTATATGGGCAGGGAAGCGAGGGATATGGCCGCGGCCACGTAGTACAGGGCCCGATATCCCAAGGACGTGGCGATGGCCCCGAGTATTGCGGGCGCTACGCCCACGCCCAGATCGGAGAAGGCCCAGTATGTGGAGACCGCATAGGGGCGCCTGTCATCAGTGACCTGACTGTTCACTATGACGTTCAGCGTGGAATTGAGGGTGCCGTATCCCAGCGCGCCGCAAAGAGCGCATATGA
>JAFRAF010000273.1 GCA_017405545.1 Oscillospiraceae bacterium
GCCTTTTTCTTGCTCCAAACACTGTTGAGGGGCAGTACCAGGCAGGCGCAAATCACGCCGAAGAGCACAGAGAGCATTGCCTGAACAGTGTGGGGATTAGTGAAGAAGGGGCCTCCGCAGTCGAAGCAGGTGGCGATAGCCACGAATACCAGCGGAGTGAAGCACAGGACGGTGTTAGCAAATACACCGATGTGCAGGTAGCAGAGAACCAGACCGAAGATGATGCCGCCGATAAGCATACCGGGGAGAACACCAATCAAGCCGGCCCAGAGTCCCAGCCACCAACCCATGATGACAGCCCAGACCCAACCGGCCAGGGTGCTGATGAAGTAGTGCGGGAACTTCTTGGGCTCCATCCCGAGGGCCACGGTGCATGCAAAGCCGATGAAGCAATAACCGACTGTGGAACCGTCCTTAGTCAGGGGGTTGCCAGCCCAGTTGTACAGCATGCAGAGGACGCCTACGAAAATCGAGATAGTCCATGCGAGTTTGAGAGCGTCTTTGTTCACAGTTTCTTCCTCCTTGCCATATATTTTTTTCTTCTATATGCAACATTTGCTGTGTGCTGCAATGACCATATTTTAAAGTCAAAGCGCTATGATGTCAATAAATTTTTAAGGACGAAAATCGCAAAATTGCAGCCGAAGGCCGGGAAATGACAAAAAAACATCGGACATATAGTCATTTTGCACATAATGAAGTTAACAAAATTCATATGGGCACAGCTCGGAATCATAGGCTCGCACTCCCCCCGATTTATACCATATTTTAAGCATGGGCTGATTAGAACTGCTCTGAGGGCTGCGGCGAAATATTTTTTTAAAAAATATAAAAAAAGACTTGAAATGTAAAAAAAGCCGTGCTATACTAACTGAGCATTTGAAAAGAAAAACGTATCCGGGTGTGGCGAAGTTTGGTATCGCGCCTGAATGGGGTTCAGGAGGCCGCTGGTTCAAGTCCAGTCACTCGGACCATTTATGGGCAAGCTTGAATTGAGCTTGCTCATTTTTTTGTTAAAAAATTGTACATATTTTAAAAAAGCGCTTTTTTCAGAACCGAAAAGGGCGTTTTGTTACGTTTTGTAACGCTTGATACCGGCGGCGCGGCTTCGCTGTGTGCGGCGCCGACCGCGGACCGGGAGAATGCCGTCCCGGTTTTTGTGAATCCGGGGATGTCTCTGACGCCTTACATGTCCCGGAACCCGGACGGGGAGCGTTGAAAACACGTCCGGGCCCGCGGGGGATAATCCCCGCCGGATAAGACTGTTTGATGAACGTCAAATTAGATGCTGAGAACGCGTTACGCACAATTAAGGTGATATTTTTTTGTGCAAAACGATGAAATTTTCTATGATTTGGCTTGTTTTCGGCATAAACTGGAAATTACGCTTTTTTGGCGTTTTTGCGTTTAAAACAGGCACTTTCTGCTGTTTTTCGTAAATGGCATATGCCGCTTTTCATTGTAAAACACCTGCCTTGTCAGGGCTTTTTAGAAGTAAACAGGAGAGAAAAAAGCGCCGGAGAGGCTGTGCTCTCCGGCGCCTGATTATTTATATATAAGTGTGCGTATGCTCTTACTCCTCTGAGACGCTGACCTCTTCAGCCGGGTGCAGACGCTTCTGGAGCCAGTCCTTGCCGTCAACGTATCTGGATACGATGTAGGTGGAGACATAGTCCATAGCCGCGTTGACCATGGTGGCGGGAGGATCGACCAGATCGCCAAGAGCCCAGGCGATGGGAAGGGCGATAGCCATCTGCTCGGGGAAGAATATGGAGCAGAGCACCATCTCGCCCGTGCCGCCGCCGCCGGGGATGCCGGACATGGCCACGGAGGAGAATACGGCGATGATGATGGCGAGTATGGCCTGACCTGTGCCGAAGTCCAGTCCGAAGATGCCGAACAGGAAGGCGACCTTGACTATGGCGCTCATTGCGGAGCCGTCCATGTGTATGGTGGCGCCCAGGGGGATGACGATCTCGCTGACGTCCTTGGAGATGCCGGTGTCCTCACAGACCTCCATATTGGTGGGTATGGTGGCCACAGAGGAGCAGGTACCGAAGGACACTGCGGCGGGCGGGAAGAGATGACGGAACATCTCCTTGGCCGCGCCCTGGCCTCCGCCGAATTTGGCGTATATGGGGGCGAAGATGAACATGTAGGCGAATGCTACGATGTAGTAGACGATAAGGGTCTTGCCGTAGGCGCCGATAAGGGCGGGGCCGTAGGTGGCTACCAGATATGCGAAGAAGCCGATGGGGGCATAGTAGGTGATGATGCGCATCGTCTTCATGAGGCAGGTGTTGATGTCGTTGAGCAGCTTCGCTGTCATGGTCTCCTGGCCGCCGGCCATCTGTACGCCGAAGCCGAAGAGAATGGCTGCCACGATCAGGGGGAGTATGGCCCTGCGGCTGAACAGCTCGATGAAATCGGGTTTAGTAAAGAAGTTGATGATCAGAGAAGATACGCTGATCTCGGTTTCCTCCGCCGTTTCCACAGCCTCGAAGCCGGCGGGCACGATGTGTACGATGCGGACGATGATGTACATGATTATTGCCGCGATGGCCGCTGTGCACAGGAAGGTGATAATGGTGGTGATCATCACCTGACCGGCTTTTCTGTCGCTGACCATATTGTCTCCCGCGCGTGAGATGGAGAAGAACACCATCGGTACCACGACGCAGAACATCATGTTGATGAATATGGTTCCGAGGGGCTCCAGACAGGTGGCGCCGGGCCAGACCGCACCGACGACCGCGCCGGCAACCATGCCGAGCACCATGGTCAAAAGAAACCAGTTGTTTTTGAAGAAATTGCCTGATTGCATTTTAAAAACCTCCCTTGGCAATCTGTTATTCATTATTATATTAAAATCAAATGTAGGATAAATGGAAAAACATGCTCTATAGAGTGCAAAAAGTGCTATAATAATTCATAAATGCAGGACATAAAAGAGAGTATGCGGTGAATACCTGGAATGCGCTTAGGAAAAGTGCGGCTCCGCTGTGTCCCAAATGTGAGGGCGGCAGATGGAAAAGGGAAGAACCGGGCCCCGAAACAGCTGGCGGCTGTATATAAAAATGCCGGGGGAGCAGGACGCCCTCCCGGCATTTTGCTTTATACTATTCTATATATTGGGGCGGGCCCGTGCATCGGGCCTACATATCCTGATTCTCATCCCCCACAGGGGCCATAACATTCAGCCCGGGGTCGAATGAGGGCATGAGCTCCAGCTTGAACAGGTTGCGGCTGTGGAGCTCATCTATCTTCGCCTTTTTGTCCGGCTCGGGCGGCTCGCCCCTTCGGATATAGCGGTCCAGCTCCGCATAGCTGAAGCCCAGATTTTCCTCGTCGGTCATGCCTGAGAGCCCGTCTATGGGCGTCTTGTCCACCAGCTGTGCGGGCAGACCGAGCAGTCTGCCGAGCTCCTTCACCTCCTGCACGGTCAGATGTGAGCAGGGGCTGAAATCACCGGCCCCGTCGCCGTAGCGGGTGGCGTAGCCGACCCAGTCCTCAGAGAGGTTGCAGGTGTTGGCCACACGTCCGTTGCAGCTTTGGGACACAGCGTACAGGGCCGCCATGCGTACCCTGGCGGGCAGATTTATCTCGCTCTGTCTGGACAGGGGGAAGGGAATATTGCGCTTGATCCCCTCAACCGCCTCGCTGATATTCACGGTATAGTGCTTGATGCCCAGATGCTTTACCAGCAGCCGGGCGGAGTCGATATCATGCTGTTCCCCGTTGGGCATGAGGACGCCGATGACCCGGTCGACCCCCAGCGCCTGAACGCAGAGGGCGGCCACGACAGAGCTGTCCTTGCCGCCGGATATGCCCACGACCGCATTGCAGTCACTGCCGTTTTTTTCAAAGAAATCCCGAATCCAGAGTATACAGTCCCACGCAACTTTCTCCGCGTCAAACACAGGCCTTGCCTCCTTTTTTAAAACCACGTTTATTCCGCGCCCGTTCTCATATGCCCGGACGTCAAGCCGGCAAAGGGAACGGGGCTTTTTATTTGTTTTTCGTTATCATGAGGTGCTCTGTAGGCATGTCGTAATAGAGCTTTATCTCATCCGTCTCGCCCTCCAGCACATATACGATGCTCTCCAGCTCCGCGGAGTGCTCCATGTAGGAGGACAGCCTGTTTTCCCCGGCTGTTATGAGCCCGGGCTCAAAGTGGAGTGTGCTCTCTTCCTCAAAGACCGCTGAGTACCGTATGCCCGCCTCCACAAGGTCCTGGAAGATATGGCTGCCGTAGCTGAGCTCGGGCATATATCCCACTCTGCTCTCCGAGACCTCGATGATTACGTCGAACTCGCTGATGTCCGCGAAAGCGGAGGGCACGCCCAGCTCAGCGGAGGAGGTGCATATCCTGCCGGGGGTGATGAGAAGCATGCGCTTATTCTGCTCCCTGAGCTTCCAGTTTATGGCGGACAGAGCGGTCTTGACCTTGAATTTTTCCACATATGGCATTTTGTAATAGGCAATGGCGTCCACATACACCAAAACGTCTACGCCGAAGCATCTGGAAAAGCCCATGGATACCCCCTTGGTCTCCAGCAGGATGCTGTCGTAGCTTCCCGGCTCGGGGAAGGACACTGAACCGCCCCCGCCGGTCATCTGCAGGGGCCTGCACTGTAGCAGGTCGATGACGTGCTCCCCCTCCGGGGAGACGTTTATCGTGAACTCTATATCCACGGGGTAATCATACTCGGCCTGTAAGAGGCTGAGTATCTCGTGCATGTCCTCCATAAGCAACTTGTTCTGTACAAGCCCCTCGCAGGAGGTGAAGAGTATGGGACGCACTATGCCCCTGTCCCTGAAGGCGCGCTCCGCGTCCCAGTCGTGGGAGAAGAGCAGCTTCGTCTGATAGTCGGGCAGGCGGGGCTGTATGCGGTCGGAGGGGAAGCTCTCCACCGAGCCGGAGGTGTTGCTGACCGCGTCGATGAGCCGCTGTGAGAACTGGTGCCTGTCCGCCGAGGATGTGAGCAGCACTCTGGAGGGGTTGTCCAGGGCCACGATTCGGGGATAGGATCCCGTCCTGCGGTCCACAGCCGCGGTGCCCAGTCCGGCCACAAGGCGCAGCATGCCCGCCTCCGGGTGCTCTATGCCCAGCCGGTAGGGGCTCATGGAATAACCCACGCCCGCGGCGCAGGGCATGTAGAGGTCGTCGTATCTGGAGCCGGAGACCCTCTGCACCAGCAGGGCCATCTGCTCGTCCAGCCTGTCCAGTCCTCTGCGTTTGCGGTAATCCAGCGCCGACATGCTCATGGTGCTGGCGTATACCGTGCGTACAGCCTGCTCAAAGGCCTGCAGCCGTTCCTCCGGGTCGCCGTTGTTGGCGCAGAACACGGATTCATACTTGCCGGCAAAAGCATTGCCGAAGCCGTCCTCAAGTATGGAGCTGGAGCGGACAATGACCGGGTCGTTGCCGTAGTAGTCGAGAAGCTTGCGAAAGGCCCTCTCCATGCTTGGGGGAAAGACGCCCTGCATTATCTTCTCCGCGAAGCTGTCCGCAAGGGAGAAGTAGCCCTCCTCGGTTTTCTGCTGTATCTTCAAATCCCAGAAGCCGTTGTCCACTATATAAGAATAAAAATCGTCCGAACCTATGGAAAAGGAGTCGTGGGGCTCGACCCGCCGGAATATGTCGGGGCGTTTGTTTTCCGTTATCTTTCGGGACAGGAGCATGCCGCATGCCTTGCCGCCTATCATACCCGTGCCCACCATGCGTGAGTGTATCTCAAAATAGTCCTTTGGCAGGAAATTCTGCTTTATGAGCTGACGCATTCTGTCGTCCCGGGTGAGCATGATGTCGCATATCCTGCTGCAGTCCTCGCTCACGTCAATGCCGCTTTCATATTTCAGCTTCGTACGCTGGAAAAAACGCTCCCAGCTATCCATGTTCTGGTTTTCGCTCCCCTCCGTGGCCAGATTCACATGGGCGTAATACTGGCTGACCTCCACTCCCTCGGACAGGGGACGGAATTCTCCGGTCCCGGCGCAGTATTTGTGGGGGTGGAACATGGTGGGTGAGTTCCGGTTCCAGACCTTGATGGGCCGCACATACAGCTCGCCCGTCCTGCCCGGCTGAGCGCAGGGGAAGACGTCGAAAAAGAGCTGTGTGGTGTCTTGGATCTTCTCTATGGCGTCAAAGGAGTGGCGGCCCCGGAGCACGGGGAAATACGCCACGGTGTCCAGCTGGAAGAGGAAAGGACAGGTCAGATGGAAAAAGTCGCCCATCAGTATGTCCGTGGCCCAGGCCTCCTCCAGGTCGGAGAGACAGTCGAAGACATAGAAGCCGTCTTTGCCCTCCCGCTCGATCCGGTTGTTGATGTTGATGGTACTGGTCTCGAAGAGATGGGTCAGCTTCATGTTCACGATCCTCAGCCCCTCCATGGGCTCGAGGATTGGCTCGTGCTCCGCGAATCTGACATAGATGAGATTTCTGCCGTCGCGTATGGCCTGGGCGGCGAAGGGCCGCGCCAGTTCCCTAAATTCCTCCAGATCGGAGACACGCCATACCACGTTGTCGCCAAGGCGGATGTTGTCCAGTGCGCTGTCCATGGCAGGGATACCCGAACAGATCCTGTCAAAAGCAGCCATAAAAGCACCTCCACAATACGAATATACGAAGCTGTTTTTTGTACGCGATGATGGTTTACTTTAAATCCCGCTTTCCCCGTAGTTTGCCAGCACTCTGGCGGAGGGGTCGTCCACGTCGCAGCCGGGCCAGGTCTTGTTGGGCATCCAATAGTCCTTTATCATATGCGACTGGCCGGGATAGTATTTCTCAAAGATTTCCCTGTACAGCAGGCTCTCCTTGGTGAAAGGCGGACAGTAGTCGTACAGGCGCCGCTTCTCTTCGAATTCCGCGTCCGTATACCTGGACTCGGCATATTCCTTAAGGTCATCCACCATGGAGTGTCCCACCGCGTCGGAGAAGGCTGCCTTCTGACGCCATAATATCTCCTCGGGCAGCAGCTTGTCCGCCTCAAAGGCCCGCCGAAGCAGATATTTGCCCATGCCGTAGCTGTTCATCTTCAGCTTCGGGTCTATTGACATGACATATTGTACGAATTCCAGATCGCCGAAGGGCACGCGGGCCTCCAGCGAGTTCACGGAGATGCAGCGGTCGGCCCGCAGCACGTCGTACATGTGCAGCTCGTCCACGCGCTTTTTCGCCTCTGCCTGGAACTCCTCGGGGCTCGGGGCGTAGTCCGTGTATTTATAGCCGAACAGCTCGTCGCTTATCTCGCCTGTGAGCAGGACCCGGATGTCAGTCTGCTCGTGTATGGCCTTGCAGCATAGGTACATGCCCATGCTGGCCCGGATTGTGGTGATATCCCAGGTGCCCAGCAGGGCAATGAGTTCTTCCAAAGAGTCCAGAACCTGCTGACGGGTCATATAGACCTCGGTGTGCTCGGCTCCTATGTAGTCTGCCACCATGCGGGCATATTTGAGGTCTATGGCGTCCGTATCCATGCCTATGGCAAAGGTGCGGACGTGCTTGCCCAGTACACGGGCCGATATGGCGCAGACCAGACTGGAGTCCAGCCCGCCGGAGAGGAGAAAGCCCAGAGGCGCGTCCGCGTCCAGCCGCTTGTCCACTCCCAGTATCAGCTTTTCCCTGATGCCGGCGCATATGCTGTCCAGATCGCCGTCGATATAGCCGTCAACGTCTGTCATGTCGGCATATCGGGTGAAGGTCCCGTCCGCGTAGTAGTAGCCGGGAGGGAAGGGCGTTATATCATCACACAGGCCCACAAGGTTCTTCGCCTCGCTGGCGAAAACCATATCGCCGTTTTTGTCATAGCCGTAAAACAGAGGGCGGATGCCTATGGGATCACGGGCGGCTATAAAGCTGTCCCTTTTGCTGTCATATATGATCATGGCGAACTCCGCGTCCAGCTTTGAGAACATCTCAAGTCCGTATTCCCTGTACAGCGGCAGGATGATCTCACAGTCGGAGCCGCTTTTGAAGCTGTATCCGTCGTCCTCCAGCTCTTTTTTCAGCGGGCGGAACAGATACAGCTCTCCGTTGCATACACACATGTCTCCATCCAGATGGAAGGGCTGCATGCCGGTCTCCTCCAGCCCCATTATCGCAAGGCGATGGAAGCAGAGACAGCCCTCTCCGGCCTTCTCCACCCGGGACATGTCCGGCCCGCGGGAGTTGGTGCGGTCGAAGAATTCATGCAATTCATCTTCCCCTATAGTCAGTTTTGTAAAACCCATGATGGAACACATTTTTCTCACTCCAGACTGTTTGTTGTATTGTACCCGGCAGTTTATGTTCTGCCGTCTATGTCGAATGTATCTTCTTTTCGAAGCGGTTTTTCCCGCCCGAGGGTATCGCTGTGGGATATGAGCCGGTGAAGCAGGCCGTACAGAAGCCTGTGTCCTCCCCGGTCAGCAGGGATACGTGATCCAGACTCAGATAACCCAGGGAGTCCACGCCTATGATCTCAGCTATCTCATCCACGCTGTGGTGGTTGGCAATCAGCTTGTCCGCGCTGTCGATATCGGTCCCGTAGTAGCAGGGCGCGATGAAAGGCGGCGCGCTCACCCGCATGTGTATCTCACTTGCCCCGGCGGAGCGCAGCATGGCGATGGTCTTGCGGCAGGTGGTCCCCCTGACGATGGAGTCGTCTATGAGGACCACTCTCTTTCCCTTTATGACATGGCGGATGGGGTTGAGCTTTATGCTCACCCCGGATTCCCGCTCCCCCTGCGTGGGGGCAATAAAGGTCCGCCCTATATACTTGTTCTTCGTAAA
>JAFRAF010000274.1 GCA_017405545.1 Oscillospiraceae bacterium
CCGATGATGTGCAGGTCGCTCCAGATGTTGTAGCCGAATACACAGGGCAGGCTGGCGATAAGCAGGAAGATGCAGTTGATGACCACGGACTTCTTGCGGCTCCAGCCCCAATTGTCCCTGGCGCAGGTTATCAGGTTCTCGAACACCGCCACAACTGTGGACATGCTGGCGAAGGTCATGAACAGGAAGAAGAGCGTACCCCAAATGCGGCCGCCGGCCATGTTCATGAACACCTGAGGCAGGGTGATGAAGATGAGCGAGGGGCCCGCGTCGGGCTCAACGCCGAAGCTGAAGCAGGCCGGGAAGATGATAAGTCCGCTGACTATGGCCACAAAGGTGTCCAGTATGCAGACCCAGCCCGCTTCGCTGACCAGTCTCCGTTCCTTGGACATGTAGCTTCCGAATATCTCCATGGCCGCGACACCCAGGCTCAGTGTGAAGAAGGCCTGGTTCATGGCCGCGGTGATGGCCTTGCCTATTCCGGCCTCCGCCGCGCGCTTGAAGTCGGGCAGCAGGTAGAATTTAAGGCCCTCGGCCGCGCCGGACAGAGTCAGTGAGTGCACAGCCAGTATCACGATAAGGGCCAGCAGCCCCACCATCATGACCTTTGTGATTCGCTCGACGCCCTTCTGCAGGCTGGATGAGCAGATAAGGAAGCCTATTACAACGGTCAGCACCATGAAAAGGGCCATCTCGCCCGGGTTCCCGAGCATTCCGCCGAAGACGGCTCCGGGGTCGGTGCCCGCGGCGAAGGTGCCGCCGATGAACTTGACAAAGTAGCTGAGCATCCAGCCGGATACGGTGGTGTAGTACATCATCAGCAGGTAACAGCCGATGATGGCGAACCAGCCGTGGACATGCCACTTGTGTCCCGGTTTCTCAAGGGCCTTGTAGCCCAGCACCGCGCTCTTGCGGGAGGCGCGGCCCACGGCCAGCTCCATCGACAGGATGGGCACGCCCATGATGACCAGGAATATCAGATAAAACAGAACAAATACTCCTCCGCCATAGGCGCCGGTTATGAAGGGGAATTTCCACACATTGCCGATGCCGATGGCGCAGCCTGCGCTTACAAGCAGGAAGCCCATACGGGATTTGAAGCTCTCTCTTTCCATATTTCACTCCGTCTTTCCAGAAAAATCGCGCTCCTATATGGAGCATATTTAAGTTTATATGTAAAAAAAAGCCCTTGCAAGACGGAACTTTTGATATTAAAATAAGTAAAAGCTTATGCTATGGAGGAACATATGAATCAAACACAGCTTAAAATATTCACTGCGGCGGCTGAGAGCCGCAGCTTTACCAAGACGGCCGAGAAGTATTTCATCACCCAGGCGGCCGTGACCCAGCACATCCAGGCCCTGGAGCGCACCCTGGGCTGCGAGCTCTTTGACAGGCGCACCCGCCCCATACGGCTCACCCCCGCCGGCAAGGCCTTTTACATCGAGGCCATGAGCCTGCTGCAGCAGATGTCCTTCGCCATAAGCCACACCAAGGACGCCGCCACGGGCATGAGCGGCAGTCTGCACATAGGCTTTCTCAAGGGCTACGAGCGCAGCGATCTCTCCGTTCTGGCCCGGCGCTTCCACCGGGCCCACCCCAATACCTTCCTCAGCTTTGACAGGAGGAGCTCCGATCAGCTGGCAGCGGGGCTCATGCAGGGCATATACGACATCATATTCACCTGGGACAGCACGAACCTGCGCCAGAACCGGGAGCTGGAGTGGATGCTGACGGACAAAATTCGCCTTGTCGTGGCCATGTACACGGGCCACCCTCTGGCCGGGCGCATCCAGCTCAACCGCTCGGAGCTCCGGGGCGAGAACATACTGTACATGTCCCCCTCCGAGGATTTCGAGTCCTACGGCGACGCGGTGTTCATCCGACTGTATCAGGAATCGGGCTATACGCCGAATATCATCTACCGCACCTCGGATCTGGAGGTCATCCTCACCATGGTGGCCGCCGAGGAGGGCATATCCATCCTGCCCGAGTACTTCACCAGCAATCTGGTGGGGGCGGACAATCTCATCTTCGTCCCCCTGGCCGGCGAACGTGAGCACGAGGAGATCGACGCCATATGGAAAAAGGACAACCAGAACCCCCTCCTCCGCCCGCTCATCGCCCAGATGCGCGACAGCGGGAAGATATAGAGTCGGGGTAAATGGAAACAGAGCCGTGGTGCCTGCCCGGCTCTGCTGTTTGTTTTGCGGTTACACTTCGGTCTCCACATGAATATTTCAACCTCATATACCACACTATCTGCGAAGCACCTCTTGACACACGCAATATCACGTATTATAATGTACTCGGTTAAGAGATTTATCATATAAAGTATTACGTAAGGGTGTTTCGTAATGGCAGAATATGTTTATCCGGCTATCTTTACCCCGGAGGATAACGGACAGTTTTCAGTCCGCTTTCCAGATATTAAGAATTGCTTCACTGGTGCAGACGATCTCATAGAGGCCATGAATATGGCCAACGATGCCGCCTGTCTGATGCTCTGCGATATGGAACTTAAAGGGCAACCTGTCCCAACTGCCTCCCCCGTATTTGAAGCGCAAACTCTTGCCCATGAGAATGAGTTTGTAACGCTTATCGCCTGTGACACGGTCGACTACCGCCGCAAAAAGGACAATCGGGCCGTCAAAAAGGCCCTGTCTATCCCCAGTTGGCTGAACAGGCCGGTATAAATTTCTCACAGGTCCTACAGGATGCCCTCAAAGAAAAGCTGAAAAACTTTTAGATCTCATGATCTCAACAGTGGCAGATACGATTTGCATAACGCATCATAACCGCTCAGTCTTACAGTCAAATCAAGCTATGTACCTATCTCATTTGAATAACGCCGACATACCAACCGGCGGATGGCAATGCCATCCGCCGGTCATCTGTTTCATATTATCATTTCCGCCGCGCTTCATTGCCTGTACCAGGCCTGTTCCCATCGGCTGTATTTGCTCTGTCCGCCAAACTTCACATATACCGCACCGTCCCGGCAAACGTAGAAATCGCAGGCATAGGAATAGCCCTCGACTGTGCCGCTTGCAGTGAATTTCCATATGGGCGAGCCGTTTCCGTCGGTGGACTCGCCCAGATAGGCGGGTATCGTATCAGCGTCGTTTCTGCCGGCCCGCAAAAACTCCCGTGCCAGCTTTTTGGCCACCACATCGGAGTAAACCCGGTTGCTCCCCCTGCCCTGCTCTGCCAGGAGGTAATAGCCGCCCCAGGTATTGGGATGCTCATTGGTCAGGACAACGGTTTTTGTCGATCCGTCCCAGCCCACGGTGTAATTCAAAGCCTCAGCCAGATAGCGGATAGGCGCGTAGGTGCGACTGTCCTTGATTACCGCCTTGGTGTCCATGGACCAGTATCTCCAAACAGAGTCCACGATCTGCCCGTCCGCGTACTCTATCTGGGTGTTCGTCCAAAAGTAGTCCGCTCCGATAGGGAAACGCACCGAGGCTGAGACATATGCCGATTTCCCATTGACGGTGGCAGGGGCCATTTTTCTCGTGAACACGGCCTCTTTAATGATAGGCGACCAGCCCACACTGATATTGGGCATAAAGTTGGCCACCGCCCTGAACGGAACCATTGTGCGGCTGCTGCTGTCAATATACGGGGTCCCCAACTCGCTGTTGAAGGTGACTGCGCTGCCATCCACGGTGACATTCACCGGCGAAGCGGCGCAGGCCGGTCCGCCCGCCGCCGGAAGCATGGCAACAGCCATAACCGCGGCCAAAAGTAGGACAAATAAGCGTTTTTTCACGTTAGTCTCCTCCTGTCTTTTTTAACTGCGCGTTCATGCGCCCGTCGTCGCTGTATACCATTATATATAACACAAACATCTCAGCTTTTCAATCAATTTAAAAGCGGACGGGAGCGTCCCGCGGGGCCTTTTGCGGCAACGC
>JAFRAF010000035.1 GCA_017405545.1 Oscillospiraceae bacterium
ACGCTTATATCGCTGACTTCGGTGCTGGAGAGGTACAGCCGTTCCAGATCCGTCATTCTGGCGAGAGCGCTTATATCGCTGACTGCGGTATCGTTGAGGTACAGATATTGCAGATTAGTCATTCCTGCGAGGGCGCTTATATCACCAACTGCGGTGTCGTTGAGTTGCAGCCATTCCAGACTGGTCAGTCCGGTAAGCATGCTGATATCGCCGACTTTGGTGTAGCGGAGGTTCAGTTCCTGAAGATTGATTAGACCGGCAAGAACGCTTATATCGCTGACTGCAGTGTCGCTGAGGTCCAGATACTGCAGATTAGTCAGTCCGGAAAGAGCGCTTATATCGCTGACTGCGGTACCGCCGAGGTTAAGCCCTTCCAGATTATACAGACCGGCGAGGACGCTTGTATCGCTGACTGCAGTGTCTCTGAGGAGCAACTTCCGCAGATTAGTCATTCCGGCGAGAGCGCTTATATCGCTGACTGCGGTGCGGTTGAGGTCCAACTCGGTCAGCTCCGCAAGCTCGCCGTAGGTGATCGCCCCGTCAGGCTTGCCGAGTTCCTTGCGCACGGCCGCCTCCAGCTCGGCATCGCCCCATACAACCTCCTCGTCGATCATATCTGCGTCGATCTGCTCGGAGGCGTCGGCCTCGGAAGCGTCGGCAGACTGATCGGACACGGCGCTTTCTTCGCCGCAGCCGCACAGTGACAGCAGCATAAGTGCCGCCAGCAGAAGAGCAACAAGCTTTTTCATATATGTTTTCCTTCTGTGTTTTGTGTGTTTTAATTGTCCGGCAGGGCGCGTTTCGGGGAAACCCGCCGCGCTTTCTGCCCTGTCCTATGGTATCATATCGGCGGCCGCCGCGCAAGCTTGAAAAGGCCGTCTGCGGCAGCCGGGCCGAGCCCCGCCCGCCCCTCGGCGGAGACGAAATCAGGCAAAACAAAAGCAGCCGCGCTGTCAGGGCGCGGCTGCTCGCTGCACGGTTCGGGCAGGAGTGCTGTCGATGTCAATTCGGGATGTCCTTCTCTCTTATCACCGTCACGGTGACGAAGTCCGCGTTTCGCACGATGTAGGTGGCCACGGAGCCCAGCATGCGCAGGGGGCCGCGGGACGAGCGGGTCATGATAATCTGGTCAAACTTCTTCTCTCTGGCGAATTTTACGATCTTCTCGCCGGGGTCTCCGAACAGGATCTTGGTCTCCACCTTATAGTCCTTCAGCTCTTCCATAATGGGGGCCATGTCCCGCTCCAGTTTTGACTCGTCGTACTCGTATTCCCTGTTTGTGTTATAGTAAGTATAGTCCTGGTATACCTCAAGCACCGTTATCTCGCAATCTTCCGGTCTGAAAATCTTTTTTACATAATTCACGGTCCGCAGGCTGCGCTTGCTTCCGTCGATAGGCAAAAGTATTTTCCGCATACGAATACCTCCCAAAGCCAAAATGCTTCCGATTATAAGATAAATCTAACATGAATTGCAAATGCTGTCAATAAGCCCCCTGCCTTTTTCGATGGTTCCGCAGCATTGTCCCGCGTCCCTTTTACAGGGAATGCTTTGCTTTGATACAATCAAAGCCGACAAGGGGCCGCGGAGAAGGTTTGCGGCCCCTTGTTATGCTTTTTCCTTGTTTTGTCCCTGTTTTCGGCTTGGCCCTGAGCTTACACTCCCGTGCCCTCGCCGACGATGACCTTGAGCTGGGTCTCGTCATTGTTCATATTGCCCAGCATGGCCTTCATGTGGGTCACCATGCCGTCCATGTCGGAGGCTATGATGGGGCCGTCCCCGCCCTCGAACACGTCGTACAGGCGCACGGTGCCGGTGCCGGATACGGTGGCGTCGGCGCCGTTTTCAAACCACATGCCGGCGTGGGTCTCTGTGACGGTGACGGGTTCGCCGTTTTCGTCCTCGGTCTCCACTTCCTCTGTGAAGGTGATGCAGCCCACGGAGAGCAGGCCGTCGACCACGATTGTTCCCCTGTTGAAGACCGCGCCGCCGAAGCGGGTGACCATGTTGGCGCCCTCGGCGATGGTGATGGTGCCGTAGTTGTAGGCCTGGGCGTTCTGGGTGGTGCGGTAGCTGCCGCCGGACTCCACGGTCACGGTGCCGTTGTTGACGTCGGGCATGGTCTGGCACTGGCCGCCGTCCCTGACGATGATCTCGCCGTTGTTGACGGCAAAGCTGCCGTTTACCCAGCCGTCCTTTTCCACGATAAGCCTGCCGTTATTTATGAATTTGGCGTTGGGCAGGGGCGGGGTCTCCCAGTCGCCCTCGTAGGTGTACCAGTAGTTGCCCGTCTGTCCGCCCTCGGCTATGGTCAGGGTCACGCCCTTTTCTATGGTGACGACTGTGTCGTAATAATTGTTTATCCTGCCGTCCTCATAGTTCACGCCGCAGTCTTTATCGATGGCAAAGCTCTTTTTGATGTTTATCTCCGCCACTTTCTCGGTCTGGTTCAGGGCCTGTATGAGGGCGTCCTGATTGCCGACGGCTATCACAAGGCCGTCCTCGCCCTCGACTATCCTTATGCCGCTTTCGGGGAGGAGATAGCCCTGCTCGACGGCCGTCTCGGCATTGACGGCACCGTCATCCACCAGCTTCTCGATAAGGGCCTTGTCGCTGTCCTTCAGATTGGCCGACATGGCGTCTGCGGAGACGACGACCATGCCGCCGCGGGTGATCTCATTGCTGTCGGCGCCGTATTCGCCGCCGGTCATACCCAGCTCGTCGGTCAGCTCCCAGGCGGCGTCCCACTTGAAGTCGCCGTCGCTGCTGTAGCCCAGCGCCCGGAGCACAAAGGTCAGGTACTGGGTCGCGCTGACCAGATTATTGCTGCTGAAAGTGGTGGCCCCGGTGCCGTTGGTCAGGGCGTTTTCATAGGCGTAGCCCACATAGGGGGCCGCCCAGTCGGGGACGTCGGTGAAGGGGGTAGTCCAGCTGCCCGCCTGCGCCTCCGCCTCCTTGCCCAGAAGCCGCACCAGCATGGTGACAGCCTCGGCGCGGGTGGGGGTCCTGTCCAGATCAAAGTTGGGCGTGCCGTCCTCGCCTGTGCCCACGCCCTTGAAGAGGCCCAGCTCGTACAGAGACTGAGCGGCGGACTCCGCGTCCGCATCCGCGGCCAGCGCAACGGCCGAGAGCGTGAAGAGCATGCACAGTGTAAGAAGCACGCATATCATGCGTTTTTTCATGGGATGTAACCTCCTGTGTTAAAATTGCTTTCATTATAATCCATAAGCAGCTGAAAAAGCTGGTCTGTCAGACCATATTTCCCGCATAATCCGGTTTTATTTCGCCTCTGCGGCGTCAAACACCCTGTCCGCGTTGGCGAGAATAAGGGCCAGCTCACCCAGAGTTATATCCCGGGGCTGGTTTGCCCCCTCGGTGATACCGCAGTCCTCTGCAAAGGCCACCGCCACACGGACGCCCGGATAATAGCCGTCATCGTCCTTCAGGCTCGACCAGTCCGCCACTATGGAGGGGTCGTGGACCTTTACCGCCGCGTAGACCGCCACATCCCGATGCACGGTCTGGACGTCGTCCCAGCCCCATGGGAGGAAGAACTCGTCGCTCTCCCGGGGAATGTCCATGTTGATGCCGTACACGTAGTCCCGGTCAAGTCCGTACAGTTCGATCAGCGCCGCCCGCAGATCCCCCACGGAGGCAATGCCCTCAGTATCGTCGAACATATTCGTGCCGTATTTCTCCCTCATGTACTCAACGGCGTCCGCCACCCGCTCCTCATCGGACATGTACGCGGGTATCGTATCGGCGGTGAAGGGAGTATAGGTCATGTGCCGGTAGAGCTGAACTCCCCCGCAGCAGAGGGCTCCGATCAGCAGCAGGGCGCAGAGGATCAGCGCCGCACTACGCAGGCCGCGGGCCTTGGGGTCGGCGCGCAAAAGGGCCCTTTTCACCTGTGAGACGTCGGAAAAGCGGTCCTTGGGGGCAAAGCTTGTGCATTTCCCTATGATTTTCGCCAGAGGACTGTAGATGCGGATACGGCTGTCCTCCTTCGTGCTGCCGGTGAGCAGCCAGCGCAGAAGGATACCGAGAGAATAGATATCTGTTCGCGTGTCGGTCTGAGAAAAACCGTACTGCTCCGGAGGCGCGTAGTCCGGCGTGCCGAAAAACGTAGTATCCGTGTCGCCGCCGCTGCGGTAGACCCGGGCGATGTCGAAATCGATCAAGGCCGCGCTGCCGTCCGGGCGGATGATGACGTTCTGGGGCTTTATGTCCCGGTGGATGATCGCCCGCTCCCGGTGGTGCAGACAGGCGAGGATGTCGCACAGCTGCACGCAAATCCCGACCGCCTCCTGCTGAGACAGCCTGTTCTCCGCGGCGTATCGGCTCAGCGGGACGCCGTCGATATACTCGCGGACCGTCACTGTCATATTGTCATTTTCATAGCTGGCGATCTGTTTCGGAAGGCCCGAATGCTCCAGTCCGTTCAATATGCCGCCGCCCGACACAACAGACCAAAGGGCCTTGTCGCAGCATTTGGCTATGAAGCTCTCGCCGCTGCGGTCCTGCACAAGGAGGGTGCATATGCCGTTTCTGTCAGAGAGGCACTCCATGGGCGTGTATTCCGCCAGAAAGCCCTCCGGGTATATGGAATCGTCATAGCTGTTTAAGAGCTCCCGCAGCTCATCACTCTCCATTTTTCCCACCTCCCAGCAGGGGCAGGCGGTTCTCCAGCAGGGCCTGCTGGAGGTCTGTTACCGATTTGTGCCGATGGAGGTAAAAGGCCACCACGGCGTCCCGCTTTACCCTGGGGTGGAGCTCCGCTTTGCGGGCGACCTTGAGCAGCTGCTGGGTCCCGTCCGTGTCCAGCTCAAGACCGAAGGCCAGCTTCAAAACCGTGTCCCGGGAGGGACTGCGCCCCCCTGCGAACAGGCGATGGCCATAGGAGCTCTCGATATCGCCGCGCTTTATGACGCGCTCGGGCTTTTCGCCTTTTGCCTCGCAGATCTCCGTGATATAATCCGAAAACGCCGGCAGTTCTGCAGCGCTGCCGTTTTCCGCAAGGAAGCAGTCCGCGGTTGCGGCTCTGAACAGCCGCGCCCACAGCTCCTGCGTACTTGCGCCTGTTGAATTCTCTTTCATTCTTCCCCACCTGCTGTTTTTTTCTTTACACGGATTATACCATAAAGTTTTCCCCGTGAAAAGCTTATGTGTGAGAGTCTACCAGTGGGAACACGGTCTTGCTGAATACACAGCGCGCCGCTGTTGCGGCGCGCCGGCACATTTTAGATAAACTGTTTTATTATACTATACGGTCAATTGCTTATAATCGATCCGTCGCTAAAAGCAGAACTGGATAAGCAGCATATAGCACACCGTGCCGCTGACTATGCTCAGCAGGGTGTTGCGCCTCCAAATATGCAGTACGGCCACCAGCACGATGGCGATTAGCTCCGGCAGGCCGTGGGGAGCGCTGATAACGGACACATCCTTCAGACAGTACACCACCAGCATGCCCATGATGGCATAGGGCAGATATGTACCCAGAAACTGGATGACGGGCGGGGTCTTTTTGCCGCCGAATATGAGGAAGGGCGCTACCCTCAGGGCCAGGGTTATAATGGCCATGACGGCGATCTGGCTTATCACATAGGTGTGGCTCATATGCTCTTACCCCCTTTCACAAGGGGCTTGCGGCACAGCAGCAGCACCGCGAGGATAAGCGCCATGGAGGGTATGAGGAAGTTCTCGCTGCCGAATATGAGCAGACAGAGCACCGTGGCGCCTATTCCGATAAGGGCGGGGCGATGCTCTTTGGTGTTCAGCCACTGGTCCACAAACAGAGTGACGAACAGGGCCGTCATGACAAAATCTATACCCGCCGTGTCGAATTTGATGAGGGAGCCCAGCATGTTCCCCAGGGTACAGCCGCATATCCAGTAGATGTGGTCGCATACGGACATCAGGAAATAGTAGCTGTGTGGATCCTCCCCTTCGGGACACTCCGCCGTACACACGAGGGCGTAGGTCTCGTCCGTCAGGGCGTGCATCATGTAGAGCTTTTTAGGGCCCGCGCCCCGGTATCGGTCGATGAGGGATATGCCGTAGAACAGGTGCCTGGCATTGACCAGCAGGGTGGTCACCGCCGTGGTGAGCAGGGACGCCCCCGACGTTATGAGGGAAATGGCGATATACTGCATGGCCCCGGCGTACATGGTGATGCTCATGCCTATGGCCCACAGCACGCCGTATCCGTTCACCCTGAGCAGTATGCCGAAGCCCACGCCCAGAGCCAGATAGCCGGCCATGACCGGCAGAGTCTTTATGATCGCCGCTTTTAACAGTCTTGCGCTCATGATCTTATATCTCCCTGCATATTGATCGTCCGAAACGGTAACTGAGCCATTATATCATCTACCGTCTGAGCTTACAATAGCGTATTTCCGCAAAATGTGCGTTTTTATTCGCTGTGCGGCCTTTGTCCGCCTCCGCCGGGGGCTCATAACAACTTTTAAATGGGCATAAAATAAGGCATAATGACCATAAGAGGGGCTAAACTAAAGATTGTGAGGAGAATTGTTTCAAATAATCCGATTATTAAGATATTTGAAGAAATACCGGGGTCTAAAAATCTTGAGCCGTTAAAAGTTAATAACAATTCCACACAGAATTCCACAACCCCCGCCTGAAAGGACCGCCGGAGGCCCAAAACGGGTATAACCGTTTTCAGCTTGAAACGCAGCTCTTTTTGCGCAGCGCAGGGCATTTTTTGCGGACTTTTCAGCCATATGGAAACGGGGGATTCAGCGGAAAAGCGGAAACTTTTTGACCGAAAAAGCCCCGGTTTATGTGAATAAAATATGTCTGAGGAGAATATTTTTCGCGGTTTTATGACCACTTTGTAACGATTGATCCCGCGCCCCTTGACAAGCCGGTGCAAATGGGTTAACATGTGCTCGAACCGAGCGCCGTATTCCGAGCGTTTAAGGCGGAGCGGTCATTTTGCACTAAGGGGGCGAGGGGATGAGACTGCCGACACGGGCCTTTGCCAATCTGGTATGGAGGGCGCGCTGCAGCGGCTTCGAGGGAAAATTCAAAAAGCTCGGCATAGCCTGCGGCATGCTCGTTTTCACCGGAGTGCTGGCCGTTCTCTTCTTCAACATCTTCGTCAGCTATGCCATCGCCGTGGACGGACAGGTGGTGGGCAAGGCCCCCAGTCTCAGCAAGGCGGAGAAGATAGTCTCCGACGCGGAGCGCTATGCCAGCGGTGAGCTGGGCTACGACTTCTCCTTTATGGGCGTCACATACGCGGCCTCCATCGGCCTTGCGGACGACCCGGAGGAGGTCACCGGGGCCATGCTCAGCCGGGTGGACGCTCTCGACAGGATGTGCCTTGTCACCGTGGACGGACACACGGTGGGCGCGCTGGAGAGCGAGGCCCAGGTCAACGCCATGCTGGCCGCCATCACCGCCCGCTATGTGACGGACAGGACCGAGTCCATATACTTCAAACAGGACGTGCAGGTCAGATACGGCTACGTGGGAGAGTACACAATCAGGGATTTGGAGACCGTAAGGTCCATGCTGGACCCGGAAAACGAGAGCTCGCCCTACGCCCTCACCGTCGTGACGGAGGAGCGGGAGACCGAGCCCTTTGAGGTGGAGTTCGGCAGCGACGAGGTCTTCGACATGGACATGTTCGAGGGCGAGTACGAGCTCATCCGCGAGGGCGTCTACGGCCAGAGCGAGCGTGAGTACCGGGTGATATACATAAACGGCGTCCGGTCCGAGGCCAAAGAGACAGGCACACGAGTCATAACCGAGCCCATAAACGAGGTGCTGGCCTACGGGGCCAAGGTGGGCGACACAGAGTCCACCGGAAACTACCAGTGGCCCTGCGAGGGCGTGCTGACCTCAGGCTTCGGCTACAGGACAGTGAGCGTGGGCTCCAGCTATCACACGGGCATAGACATCGCCTCATCGGCCGGCACGCCCATATA
>JAFRAF010000275.1 GCA_017405545.1 Oscillospiraceae bacterium
GCCAGATCTATCTTCATATCCCTCAGCTTTTCCACCTGCCGGAAATATCGGCGCTTCATGTCCTCCCGCTCTTCCTCGGTCATCTCTCCGGGCCAGTCCCACCAGTGCAGGTCGCCGCTGAAATACACGGTCCTGTCCATGTATTTTATCAGAAACGCGACGCCCTGATCCGTGGACTCCAGCGTGGTGACGTCTATGGTGTTTCCTGAGAAATCGTCATAGCTGTAATGCTCGTTCGGCTCCAGCGTTCTGATGTCGCCCTCCGGCTCCAGGCCCCACAAGTCACAGTCAGAGGACAGCAGAAACACGGTCTTTGACCTGCCCGCGAACATGTCGAATATGTCCTCGTTGAAGTGGTCCTCGTGGTCGTGGCTGACGAAGACGAAGAGGGCCTTGTCCGGGTCCATCTCCGGTATTTTGTTCCGGTAGTAACCGAAAAGCCAGTAGCAGTTCTCCCACTCCAGCAGGAAGCCGCTGTGTCTTATATAATTAACCTTCACCCTTTATCTCCCCTACTATCCTCGCGGCCTCGGCGTAGATACGCTCCACGTCCTCGCCCACAAAGAACTCGCCCTTTTCATAGAGCACGCGTCCGGCGATCACGGTCATGCGTACATTGTCCTTTGACCCGGCGTAGACCATATTTTTCGTCACATTGTGTACAGGCTGCATATTCGGCCTGTGCATGTCTATGACGATGAGGTCCGCCTGCTTTCCCGGGGCGATACAGTCGCAGTCCGTAAGGCCCATTGCTCCCGCGCCGCCCGTGACAGCCATTTTGAGGACCTCGTTGGCGTCACAGGCCGCCGCGTCCATATTCCTCAGCTTCTGCAGCACGGTGGTCAGGTACATCTCCCTGAACATATCCAGGGCGTTGTTGCTGGCGGGGCCGTCGGTGCCTATGGCCAGATTCAGCCCCAGGTCCATCATGTGGGTTATGGGCGCTATGCCGCTGGCCAGCTTGCAGTTTGAGGCCGGGTTGGTTACTGCCCAGAGCCCGCGCTCTTTAAAGATTTTCAAGTCCTCCTCGGACATGTAGACGCAGTGATAGCCGCCTCCGCCGTAGTCGTATATGCCCAGCTTGTCAAAAAGGCAGGTCGGGGTCATGCCGTGGCGCTCGATGCAGCCCTGTACCTCGGACTCTGTCTCGGAATTGTGCACGAAGACCGGAGCTTTCAGTTCCCTGGCCACGGCGGCCATGTCGTCAAGCTGCTCCTGCGAGGCGGTGTACTCGGCGTGAAAACCGGGGACATAGCTTATCAGGGGATGCAGGCTGTTGAAGTGCCTGTACTCATCCTCGATGAGCTGGGCCGTGCCGCCCACGCCGCATATGACCGTGCGGAAACCGCTGTCTATATTGGCGGAGGCGTAGGCGTCCCTGTGGAAATACATGTCAAAGCTGGCGGTTATGCCGCTTGTCAGATACTCCAGAATTGCAAGCCTGGTAAGCCAGTATATGTAGTCCGGGTTCAGCTTCTCCTCCATCGGGAAGACTCTTTCATACAGCCAGCGCTGCAGGGGCAGGTCGTCCGCGTAAGAGCGGAGGAAGGTCATGCCCGAGTGGGTATGGGCGTCCTTGAAGCCGGGCATGACAAGGTCGCCGTTCAGATCTATCTGCCGCTGGAACTCCGGCATATCAGTCCTCGCGGGCCCCACATAGCTTATTTTATCGCCGTCCACCCATACCTCGTCGCCGGTTACTTCCATACCGCCCGCGAAGCTGAGGCACAGTCCGTTATAAAATCTGATCATATCTCTACCTCCGTTCATGCCGCTCTTTATCATGCGGCGGAGCTTATCCCGCGGAACTGTTATATCCGCCCCTTCTCCCCCATGCTCATTATGCTCTGTCTCAACAGCTTTTTAAACCGGGGCGCCGCGATGTTCGCCGCCTCCTGCACCTCCTCATGGGTCAGCGGAGTAGGAGACAGGCCCGCACCCTTGTTGGATATGCAGGATATGCCGCAAACCCTCAGGCCCATGTGGTTCGCCGCCACGACCTCGCAGGCGGTGGACATACCCACGGCATCCACGCCCATCATGCCCAGCATGCGCACCTCGGCGGGAGTCTCAAAGCTGGGGCCGGTGAGCTGGCAGTAGACCCCTTCTCTGAGGGGTATGTTTTCCCTTTTGGCGATATCCCTTATGGTCTGACAGAGCTCCGAGTCATAGGCGTGGCTCATATCGGGGAAGCGTACCCCCAGATCGTCGATATTCTGCCCCACAAGGGG
The DNA here is from genome assembly GCA_017405545.1 of Oscillospiraceae bacterium. Lineage (GTDB taxonomy): Bacteria > Bacillota > Clostridia > Oscillospirales > Oscillospiraceae > RGIG2311. The sequence continues at coordinate 2,232 of JAFRAF010000275.1, forward strand.
ATTGGGGAACAGGAACATGATTTGGTCCTTTATCAGCATCAGGTCGCCCGCGTTGAACTCAGGGTTCACCCCGCCGGCGGCATTGGTGAGCATTATCTTGTCCGCGCCCATAAGGCCCATGAGCCGCACGGGCAGCACCACGTCGCTCAGTGGATAGCCCTCATAATAGTGCACGCGGCCCTGCATGACCACGACCTTGACGTCGCCCACATATCCGAACACAAAGCGGCCCTTGTGCCCGGGGACTGTGGACACGGGGAAGCCCTGAATATCTGCGTAGTTCACCTCGGCTGCCTTCTCTATCTCATCGGCAAAATCCCCCAGTCCTGAGCCCAGAACAAGGCCCAGCTCCGGGACAAAATCTGTCTTTTTTCTCACATCGTCAAGACATCTGCAAAGTTTTTCGTAAATCGGATTCAAGTCATTACCCTCCCGGGCCGCCCGTGCGGACGGCGCCCCTTTGATACTGCTGTCATTATACCACATATTTATTAGTTATTAAAGCAATATCTGCATAAAACCAAAAAAGATATGGTTTCTTTCTGTTCAATATCCTTTTTGAAAGGTAATCTGCAAACAAACAATTGCTCTTTATGACAATCTGCGTTATAATCAGTAGTGCGTTTTGATATATATGACTTAATGCGGCCGCCCATGCCCGGGCGCTTACATGCAGAAAGTGTTTATATAATTATTCAAACACTTCTTGATGACCTCGACGGCCTTTTCCCGGCCTTCGACCTCGTTCACCACGGTCTCCTTGTCCTCAAGGGTCTTGTAAATCGAGAAAAAGTGGCACATCTCATTGAAATAATGGACGGGCAGCTCGGAGATATCCCTCCACATGTTGAAGTTGGGGTCATTCAGCGGCACCGCGATTATCTTCTCGTCCAGCTTTCCGCAGTCGAGCATGGTTATCACCCCTATGGGGCTGCAGCGCACAAGCGTCATTGGCTCTATCACTTCGCTGCACATGACAAGCACGTCCAGGGGGTCCCCGTCATCGCCGTAGGTCCTGGGGATGAAGCCGTAGTTTGCCGGATAGTGGGTGGCCGTGTGGAGTATGCGGTCCAGTATGAGATAGCCCGTATCCTTGTCCATCTCGTACTTTTTGTTGCTGCCTTTCGATATCTCGATTACAGCGATGAAATCCTCGGGCTGAACCCTTTTGGGATTCAGACTGTGCCAGATGTTTTCCATAATAATCTCCATTCCGCCGCGTTGGCATATATCGCGTCTTTACACGCGGCCCTTTTACAAATATACTGTCAATCGTTTACTTTTTTCCAATTATAAAGATACTTTTTGATTTGTCAATAAATAAACTGTTAACGAGGGAAATGCCATGAATAAATATGCAGGCAAATATTTTTCAATACTCGGCGATTCAATAAGCACCTTCGAGGGCTACAATCTGCCGGGCTATCTGTGCTTCTACTCGGGAGACACAAGGGAGCTCTCCGGCGTCAAGGCCGTGGAGGATACCTGGTGGATGACTGTAATAAACGAGCTGGGCGGAAAGCTGCTGATAAACGAGTCCTGCGCCGGCACGTGCATAACGGGCAAGAGCCCCATGTCCGGCTGCTCAAACCGCCGGATATCCCTGCTGCGCACCGAGGAGCGGGACCCGGACGTGATACTTGTGGGTATGGGCTCCAACGACAGGGGCTTCGGCGTGAAGCTGGACAGCCCGAAAAGCTCCGACACCAACTATTTCACCAATGCCCTGCGCATGATGATAAAGCGGCTGCGCACCGCATACCCCGAGGCCGAGCTATGGTGCTCCACCTTCGCCCCGGGCCGCTATACGGGCTGCGCCCCTCTCTTCTACGATCCCGAGAACAGGCCCCCCGCCGAGCCGTATCTGGAGCGCATACGCAGCGTCACCGCCGAGATGCAGTGCAATCTGGCGGATCTGGACAGCCTGGGACGGGAATACGACTCCATAGACGGCTGCCATCCCACAAAGGAGGGCATGCGCGCACTGGCCGAAATGTGGCTACATTTCCTGAAGGACTGACGCATTCATTCCGCGATTCAGACCGTCCGGCGGCAGCGGGCCCATGCCCGGCCGGATTATCAATCAGACAGATTTAAGGTGAAATAAACATATGACTAAACTCCCCGAAGGGCCTCCGGGTGAAAACCGCATGGGCTCAATGCCCGAAAACAGGCTCCTGCTCAAGGTATCCGCCCCCATGGCCTTTTCAATGCTGCTACAGGCCCTGTACAACATAGTCGACGGCATATTCGTGAGCCAGATATGCGAGAACGCCTTCACGGCGGTCTCTCTGGCATTTCCCGTCCAGTTCCTGCTTATCGCCATGGGCGTGGGCACCGGCGTAGGCGTGAACGCCATGCTGTCAAAGTGCCTCGGTGAGAAGGACTTCGACGGGGCCAACAGGGCGGCCAAAAACGCTATTTTTCTGGCTGTTTGCTACTCCGTTTTGTTCTTGATAATCGGCCTCACACTGAGCCAGATATATTTCGACATCCAGACGGATGACCAGGAGATAAGGCTTTTCGGCAGGCAGTACATGTCCATCATATGCTGCTTTTCCTTCGGCGCCTACGGCCAGATTGTCTTCGAAAAACTGCTCCAGTCCACCTCAAGGACCGTGCAGTCCATGATAATCCAGGCCATAGGCTGTATACTTAATTTGATACTCGACCCCATACTAATCTTCGGCTGGCTCTTCTTCCCGAAAATGGGAGTGGTGGGCGCCGCCGTGGCCACGGTCTCGGGTCAGATAATCGGGGCCGTCTGCGGATATTTCATAAACAGAAAGTATAACTCCGAGCTGGACTGCTCCATGATAGGCTTCCGGCCACATGCGCCCACCATAAAGCGGATATACAAGGTCGGAATACCCGCCATACTGCAGCAGGCGGTGGGCAGCTTCCTGAACTTCGGCATGAATCAGATACTGCTGACCTTCACCCCCACGGCCAGCGCCGTGTTCGGGGCATATTTCAAGCTGCAGAGCTTTATCTTCATGCCCGTTATCGGGCTCAACAACGGTATGGTGCCCATACTGGCCTACAACTACGGCGCGGGGAAACGCAAAAGGGTGATGAAGACCATGCAGCTTGCCATAGTGTACGCATGCGTCATAATGCTCATCGGATTGAGCCTCTTCCATACCATACCCGGACTGCTGCTGGGCATGTTCGACGCCTCCCCCACCATGCTCAGAATAGGCTGCCACGCCCTGCGGGTCATAAGCCTGAGCTTTTTGTTCGCCGGCTTCTGCATTGTCTGCTGCTCGGTGTATCAGGCAATGGGCTATGCGCATTACGCCCTTATTCAATCCTGCTGCCGCCAGCTGGTGGTGCTGCTCCCGGCGGCCTGGCTGCTGAGCTTCAAGGGTCTGGACGCTGTGTGGTGGTCCTTCCCCATCGCCGAGATAGCCTCTGTTATTATGTCCGTATTGTTCCTGATGCGGGTGTACAACAAGGTCATAAAGCACATACCGAACAACCCATGATAAACAGCTCGGCCAAGAGCGTCAGTCCCATGAATTACCCGGCCCGGCAAAAAGCCGTAAATACGATACATAACAGGCCGCTGTCACACAGCAGATAAATCCGAGGCAAGGCGGCCGGAACGGAGACTCAGATGAAAAAGCTCAACCACGCGCACTATCTGCTTGCATGCCGTTTTGACAACTGGCTGCGTCTGCTCTCGGAAAACCGCTTCAACATCAGCAGAGAGAACATACCCGAGGCTCTGTATATCACACTCGCCTCTCTGGGCACCTTCCCCTTTGCCATGGCCGAGAAGCTCATATATGACAGGGCGATAAACAACACGGTTATAGATAAGCACCCCATATACATCCTGGGCCACTGGCGGACCGGCACCACCCATCTCCAGAATGTGCTGAGCCGTGACCCCCAGTTCGGCTGGTGCGACCCGGTCAGCACCACCACCTTCAACAACAGCCTGCTGATGGGCCCCCTCATGGCTAAGATACAGAGCGGCGTCCTCGACCAGGCCAGGCCCATGGACAACATGAAGTACGGTCTGGACATGCCCATGGAGGAGATATTCGCCCAAGCCACCATATCGGACATAGCCATCATCCACATGATGAGCTTCCCCCAGCGCTTCCGTGAGCACGTGCCCCTGGGCTTTCTGCAGGACCTGCCCGCCCATAAGCGCCAGCGCTGGATGCGGGAATATCAGTACGTGCTGAAAAAGATAACATACATCAAAAATGGCCGTCAGCTGGTGCTCAAGAGTCCGGACAACACCTGCCATCCCCGAATCATACACCAGATGTTCCCCAAGTCCAAGTATATCTGCCTGCACAGGGGCCCCTACACCACCATATTCTCGACCATAAATATGTTCAAAAAGCAGATGGAGGTGCTGTCCCTTCAGGATCCCCCCTCCGGCGCGCTGGATATCGTCATAGAGGACGCGGTAATAGATATATTCAGGCGCATGTACACGGAGCTCTTCGACTTCCTTGAGGATATACCGAAAAGCCAGTACACAGAGCTGCCCTTCGAGCATTTTGAAAAGGAGCCCATTGATGATCTGCGCCGCATATACACCGAGCTGAATATCGGTGGCTTTGAGGAGGCCCTGCCCTATTTCCAAAAGTATCTGGACAGCCAGAGGGATTATAAAAAGAACAGCTTTGACATACCCCCGAGGCTGTATAAAAAGATAAATGAAAAGCTCGGCTTTTATTTTGATCGCTACGGCTACGAGATGGCAGCACCTAACACCGGCGGCAGCGTATAAGCCTGCATTCCCGGCTTTGGGCCGGGGTGGCGGAGCAAATCCACTAAAAACTCATCGAAACATCGGTTTTATCAGGCATTTATCACTTTACTTATTCGCTGTAGTAGTCTATAATAGTGTACAAAGAGGGTATAAAGAAATCTTAACTGACGCTCATATCCAGTTCGACTGGCTTTCAGGTAAAATACAGGTACACGGCAAGTCAGTTTCTTTCATCAGTATACACGGAGGCTTAAATGGACATTTTTCAGAAGTGCTATGATTACGATTACGTAAAGAAAATAAAGGAGATGGATCTCTTTCCCTACTTCCGTCCCCTGCAGTCCCGCCAGGCAAATGAGGTCATCATGGAGGGTAAACGCCGCATAATGCTGGGCTCAAACAACTATCTGGGCCTGACCACCCATCCTCAGGTCATTGAGGCGGGACTTAAAGCAATAGAGGAGTACGGCTCCGGCTGTTCCGGCTCCCGTTTTTTAAACGGCACCCTTACTCTGCACCTTGAGCTGGAGGCAGAACTGGCCGAGTTTCTGCGCAAGGACAGCGTTATGACTTTCTCCACCGGTTTCCAGTCCAACCTGGGCATAATAAGCGCCATCGTGGGCCGCCACGACTACGTGATATGCGACCGTGAGAACCACGCCAGCATATACGACGGCTGCAAGCTCAGCTACGGCACAATGCTCAGATACAAGCACAACGACATGGAGGACCTGAAAAAGAAGCTGGAGAGCGTCCCCGACACCGCCGGGACCCTCATCGTGACCGACGGCGTATTCAGTATGGGCGGCGATATATGCAATCTGCCCGAGATAGTAAAGCTGGCAAAGCAGTACGGCGC
>JAFRAF010000276.1 GCA_017405545.1 Oscillospiraceae bacterium
CGCCGGAGACTATCCTGTCGGCTCCCAGATCCTTGAATATGGATTTAAGGCCCTCTCCGGCGCTGACGACAACGAAGCCGTACTTCTTGCTGGGCTTTTGTTTTGCGGCGGCGAACTTAGTCTGGGTGTGCTGGAGCTTCATGTTTTCGATCTTGACGCTCATAAAGGAGCCGTAGGCCAGAGCGTGACTCAGCACATCGCCCGGGTCGTTGGTGTGGACATGGACCTTGATGAGCTCGTCGTCGTCCACCATCACTATGCTGTCACCGATGCCGTTCAAGTAGTCGCCCAGTACGTCGGTGGACTTGGTGTTGCTGCGGGATACGATGAACTCGGTACAGTAGGTGAATATTGAGTCGGCGTCGAAATCGCTGACGTCTGCCACCATGTTGCTGCTCTCGGCCTTTACCACCGGCATATCCACCGGCTTGCCGCTGACAGCCAGATACATTCCCTCGAGTATGCAGAGGTAGCCCTTGCCGCCTGCATCTATAACGCCGGCCTTTTCAAGCACGGGGTTCTGATTAATGGTGTTGGCCAGAGCGTCGCTGGCGACGGGAATAAGCGCCTCGAAGAACTTCTCAGGGTCGCTCTCCTTTCCGGCGATTTTGACTGCGGCCTTGGAGGTGACGCGGGATACGGTGAGTATGGTGCCCTCGGCGGGCTTCATGACAGCCTTGTAAGCCGCCTTGACGCCCTCCTGCATTGCAGCGGCGAATTCCGCCGTGGTCGCACTCTCTTTGTCCTTGAGATACTTTGACATGCCCCGGAACAAAAGGGAGAGGATTACACCTGAATTGCCCCTTGCGCCTCTCAGAAACGCATTGGCCGCCACCTCGGCCACACGACCTATGGATGTGAACTCAGCTTTGGAGAGCTCAGCAGCCCCGGAGGACATGGTCAGACTCATGTTTGTGCCAGTGTCGCCGTCGGGGACCGGGAAAACGTTCAGGTCGTTTATTGGCTCTTTATTATTCTCTATATCGGCGGCTGCCGAGATTATCATTTTTTTATAAAGCGAACCGGTTATTAATTCTGCCACTTTACTGGCCCTCCGTCAGTTTAGTACTATTGAATCGACATATACGTTGACACTGTCGATATTGACGCCCGTCTCCTTGGTGACCTTATAGGTGACCTCCCTGATGATGCTGCTGCATACCACGGGGATGTTGACCCCCTGCCTTACGATAATATGCAGGTCTATGGAAACGGTGGTATCATCGAGGTTGGTGATATACACGCCCTTGTCCATGGACTCTCTCTTGAGCAGATGGACAAGGCCGTCGGCCTTTGAGCGCATAGCCATACCTCTGACGACGAAACAGCTCGTCACCGCGTCGCCGACAAGCCGCCGGAAAGCTGAGCTTCCTATACGAATGAGGCCCTTATCGGTCTGTAATTTGATCATAGCAAACTCCATTCTGCCGCTTTAAGTCAGGTGAGCCGGGAAGTGATAATCTCCATAAGCGGCAAATGGAGATTAAGCCATGTACAGCTGCGCTTAAAGAAGCGAACAGCCCCTCTTTATGATATAGCTGCCGTACCCATGGGTACGGGTTCGGTTTTGCATGAATTTATCCAAATAATTATATTACACTTTCTTCAAAACTGCAAGATGTAAGCCGAGGTTTTTGCCTGTTTGTTTTCAAAGCGGGGACATAAATGAAAAGAAAACGGCAATGCTTATCAGCTGATAACCGTATACTGCCGATTGTTGACGCTTTTAATCCCAATGGGGAATATTAAACGACAACTTGAGAAATAACTATTGAAAAAAATCCGTTGATGAGGTAAAATATAAACAATGATATTTCGTGGGTAAAAAGCTTTGACTTACAGGAGGTACTTTTGTGAAAGACTGCAAATGCTGTATATTACGTATCATCGCCGCGCTGGCAATTATCGGGGCCGCTGTTGCTGCCATTATCATATTCCGTGATAAGATAGAGGAATTTTTCAGCGGACTTATGGAGAAATACTGCCCGGTCTGTGGCTTTGAAGATGATGAATTTGAACTTGAAGACGATTTTGAGGAGTTTGAGGACATCAAGGACGAAGTCAAGGACTCCGCCGAGAAAGCGGTCGACGCTGTAAAGGATGCGGCAGAGGACGTCAGTGAGAAGGTTTCCGACGCTGTTGAGTCGGCTGTTGACGCAGTGGCCGACGCCATTGAGTAATGAATTGAACAAACGCATATGTTAAAAAGCGGCATGGATTACCATGCCGCTTTTTACATCTGTATCTGTCTGATTACTTATTTCCGGTTGAGCCGAATCCTCCGCCGCCCCGATCCGTTTCATCCAGCTCATCGCATTCCGTGAACCGGACGTTCATCACCGGGCAAATGAGGAGCTGAGCTATGCGCTGACCCGGCTCAATCACGGCGTCCGCATTGCTGTGGTTGTACAGGGCCACCATGAGCTCGCCCCTGTAGTCGCTGTCTATTACGCCAACCTTGTTTGCCGGGGCGACGCCCTGCCTTGTGGCGAGGCCGCTGCGGGCGCATATGAGCCCCACATAGCCCTCGGGGATGGCCATCGCTATACCTGTGGGTATCATTACCGTGGCGGAGGCAGACAGGCAGACAGGTCCGTCAAGACAGGCATAGAGATCCGCCCCCGCCGAGCTCTCTGTGGCGTATGCGGGGATGACCGCTCCGGCTCTTACTTTTTTTATATTGATGCTGTTCATTCCGCTTATCCTCCGAGTCCGTAGATTAAAAACAGCGCGATGAGCTGAACAGGGTAGAAGGCGTAAAAGCAGTATTGCAGGGCCTTTGGCGGCCCTATGCCCCGTGTGGGCTTTTTGGCGAACACGGGCCTTGCGTCCTTCGACAGGAAGATGGGGATGAGGGCCAGCAGGAATGAGCCCCGGAAAAGCACCCACAAGTCGACCTGGGAGAAGACCACCTGCAGCGCCCACAGGGCGAGAAAGCAGGCTGTCAGCAGAAGCTTATCCTTTGCGAGATTTCTCTCAAAAGCCCTGAACAGCCCGATCATTATGACGCACTGCCATCCGTAGAAGATGTGGAACATATCCGCAAAGCAGGCGCCGAGACATACGGCGGCAAATGGCGCGTACCATTTGCCGGTGGTGGACATGAGGTAGTCGGCGGCGTACAGGGCCCCGAGCCCTATCAGCAGGGCGAATAAAGGGTTCTGCTCTGATATGTTGAAGGGCTTGCCGTAAAAGCAGAGGTTATAGGGTATCTCCGCGATAAGGGCGAATACCAGAAGCCTCAGTGCGTATTTCTTTATATCCCGGGTCCGCCTGTACCCCTTTGCGATGAGAAAAGCTGATATGGGGTAGGCGAGCTGTCCGATGATCCTGAGATCAAGATTCCCGTTCAGATTTCCAATGTTGTCAAGCAGCACGCATATGCATGCGATGGTTTTAAGGGCAGCAGTTGACATTTACAGAGCTCCTCGGAAAAGGCCTGAGCTCATCTGAGACAGGCTGTGAATTAACGGTAACAGTAACGGGCAGGACAGCAGCAGTTGTCCTGCCCGTAAACAGTATAAGCTTATCTGAGCTCCGCGTCCAGCTCCTCCTTCAGCTTTTTAAGTGCGGCTTTTACCGCATCGTCGGCCTCGGCGTCGGTGAGTGTTCTGTCATCGGCACGGAAAGACAGGGAGAAGGCAACGCTCTTCCTGCCCTCGGGTATGGGAGAGCCGGTGTATATATCGAAGAGCTCGATGCTGTCAAGCAGCTTTCCGCAGCCGGCTTTTATGCAGCCTTCCAGCTGGGCAACGGTCTTGTCATCGGTGCAAACCACGGCCAGGTCGCGACTCATGGCCGGGTACTTGGGCAGCTGTTTGTATGTCTCTCAGCTTCTGCGGTTTTCCAGCATGTCATAGAAGTCCAGTTCGGCGGTATAGGTCTCGCCAAGGTTCCAGTTTTCCGCTACCTTCGGATGGATCTGACCCATAATGCCTATTTTCTTATCGCCCGACCATATGTCCGCGCAGCGGCCGGGATGATAAGCGTAAGCCTCGGTATTGGCGCTGAAGCTTATATCCTTGACTTTGAAATCACGGAGGATGGATTCAACAGCGCCCTTGACGGCGAAGAAATCCGTATTGCCGTAAGCGCCCAGGGTCAGAATAACCCGCTCCTCGGGGAGCTGTCCGCCCCTGTCCCTGTACACTCTGATGAGCTCATAGAGCTTTACATTGTTGTTGTGATAGCTCCTGTTCCTCGCCAGCACCTCA
>JAFRAF010000277.1 GCA_017405545.1 Oscillospiraceae bacterium
AGCCCCGCTCAAGGGCGCTCTCCATTTCCGAGGCCATACGCTCCTGCTGCTGAAGCGTGGCATGGGCGTAGCGGTCTGTGCATCCGGCCAGCTTGCGGAAGAATCCGTGCCCGGCCAGCATGGCCACATTCACAGGCGTCCCGTCCCGGTCGACTATATCCAGATAGTCCGCCGGATGGTACTTGTTGCCGCCGCAGTTGCCCGCCACCGCCGTGGTGACGCCCATGTGCAGCATACAGGCGAAAACGGATTTTTCACCGCAGCACATGATATTGCCCTGCCGGTCCACCGGGTCCTCGTGCATGTGAATGTCGATGAAGCCGGGGCACACCACCTTTCCGGCGGCGTCGATGACCCGGTCTGCGCCGGGCGCAGGGCCGGATATCTTTCCGTCCTCGATCCATAGATCACGCTGCTCGTGTACGCCGCAGGCGGGATCGATAACTGTTCCGTTTTTTATAAGAATATTCATATATACACGGCCTCGCTGAGTTTTTCCACACTATTTTATGCCAAGGCATATATGCTGTAAACTGCGTTTAATGCTCTGTTTCTTGCAAAAGATGCTCAATTTTTGGGCATCGCTGCGTTTAATATGCCCACACATGGGCACATTCTGCAATTGACCGGGGGGAAATGCTGTGATAAAATAATCGAATAGCAGCAACAAAGCACGGGAGGGTCATTTAAATGAAGAGTACTCTGATGGTCTACTACACATTTGAGGGGAATACGGGCTATGTGGCGGAGCTTATACGCAGCTCCTCCGGCATAGAGACTGAGCCGTTAAAAGTGGACAAGGAACCCCCCAGGTACGGCTTCGGCAAAATTTTTCTGGGCGGAAAGAGCGCCATTTTTCAGGAGGACCCCGTCCTCCACCCGCTCAAGGCGGACATAGACAGCTACGAAAACATAATCATCGCCTTCCCCGTATGGGCGGGCACCTATCCCCCCGCCATAGGCAGCTTTCTGAAGCGCTGCCCCATAAAAGACAAGACCATATATATAATCGCCTGCTCGGGAAGCGGGAGGGCGGAAAAGGCCGTGAACAACATCAAGAAGCGGCTGTCTGACAACCGTTTCGCCGGGGAGCTCAGCCTTGTGGAGCCCCTGAAAAACCGGGAGAGGACACAGAAACAGATAAGTCTGTTCTTAAGCAATATGGAAAAAGCCCAGGCTGAATAGAGTCTGACAGCTACAGCAAAAACAAAGCGAACGCGGTGCCGCCTTAAAGGCCGCACTCAGCGTTCGCTTCTTTCATATCGTGGCCGGGAATAATCCGGTTATCAGTATGATGCCCTTAAAACCTCTTGTCAGCGCAGGACTGGGCCATGATGCACATGACCTGACGCCAGAGAAACACCTCGTCCATGCTGCCGCACTCTATCGAAACCGTGCGGCTGTCCACGACATTTGTACCCGGTATCATGGCCGCCCCGTCCGCCATATTCGCAGAGACGAATTCTATCTCAAGGCATGCGGGCATGTTCTCCGCAATGGGCTTCATATCCGGCAGAGCCGATATGGCGGCCCGGGCGCTGTCTTCGATGAGGGCTCTGCTCTTCTCCATGGGCATGCACACTGCTCCGAAACGGCCGGTGGCCTTTTTCACCGCCGCCGTTTTACATGCGGGCAGCAGTTCATTTATCTCTGCTGCCGCGGCAGCGTCGCCGCTGAGCATCACCACGGGCACTCCCACCGCCCCGGCATAAAGGGCGCTTAGCCCTATCTCCCCGCAGGAGCGGCCGTTTACCCTGATATCCCGCACGAGCAGGGGGTAATAGCTGTGGTCCAGCACAGCGTTATGGGTGCCGGCCTTCGCGTGATAGCCCAGAAGTATGGCGGCGTCATAGGACGAATCTATCCCGTTCATCATGGAATATGGCCGGGTATCGCCGCTCATCAGCTCCACAATCGGGTCAAGGCCGTCAATTATCACGTTGCGGGAGCTGTGGTGGGAGTCATTGAGCGTGATATGCTCCACCCCGGCGGATTTCAGGCCCCGTACACAGCTGTTTATCTCCTCAAGGAGCCAGCGCTGAGTCCTCTCATACTCCGGGTGTTCCGGCAGCACCTGTTCCGGGTGGACCACACCGTTTACGCCCTCTAAATCTACTGATATATATACTCTCATTGCTCAAGTATCCTCCCAGCGGTTATGCCTACAAGATCGCCCACGACCTTGAGAGAGTTGCCGTCCACGTTTTCGAGCACATCTCTAACCGTGTGGTAGTTGGGATCCCCATCCTTCCAGAACCATATCGAGGGGACTCCAAGGCTCTGAAAGCGGTCGGACTCCGAGACACCCCAATCCGCCTCCATGAGTCCCAGGTCATAGCCCAGTTCATCCGCAAGGGCCATTATGCGGCTGTTCAGCTCCTCGCTGTGGGTCATCCAGCCGGTATCCGGCCAGTAGCCTCTGTCCACAAGGTTGAGCTTCCCGCCCACTGCGAACATGTCCAGATTGAAAAGGGCCTTCATGTTTTTCAGCATATCCTTTTTTGCTCTGGTGTAGAGGTAAGAGCCCCATGTGACACCCTCCTCGCCGGTACTTGATATGAACAGCATAGTGCGCCTATAGCTGCGCTTTGACATAAGCCGGGCGAGCTCCATCATTACCCCGCTGCCGCTGCCGTTGTCGTTGGCGCCGGGGTCCACCACCACGTCCCGGTGGGCGATGATACCCACTGTCTCATGGGGCAGCTCGGTTCCCCTGTGTATACCCACAATGATATAGCTCTCACGGAGGCTGATCTCCGTATCGCACACAAGTCGGGCCCTGTTCCTCCCGGCTCCCAGCAGGTACATGATCTTCAGACCGTCAAGGGCGCTGACGCACACCGCCGGGATGAGCTCATCATAAAACTGCCTCTCCGGATCGGAAAAG
>JAFRAF010000278.1 GCA_017405545.1 Oscillospiraceae bacterium
ACTGTACTTGGGCTTTTCGTCCATTTTGTAGTCGAGGAAGGTCAGCTCAAGGTTTCCCGTGTAGTCGGTGATGGCGGCAACATCCCTGAACACCTCACGCAGTCCCGTATCCAGGAACCACTTGTAGGAGGACTTCTGGATCTCCAGCAGGCTCGGCATGTCCTGGATGACCTTTGACTTCGCGAAGCTCTTTCTCAAGGTCTTGCCGTACATTACATCCTGGGGCACTAAACTTCACTCCTTATTTGCTGATTTGAAAGTGAACACGCGGCGGCGTTGTTATCAATACCGCCAACAGGCTTGAAAACTGTCTCAAGATTTGCTAACATTGTTTTAGTGATAATTGGGTTAATAGCCCCACAGGGCATTAAAGCGCTTTATTTTACCAGAAAATGTTTTTATTGTCAATATGTAAATCGTATAGATTCGGCGTTTTTTCGCCGAATTTTATTTGGGGAGCGGGCCAACAGGCTTTCTCCCCCATTTTTTTAGCAAACGCTTATCAAATCGCCGCACTCGCCCGTAGTTGTTAATGATTGACAGAAAAACCTGAAAACTCAATGCAATTTATCACGCTTTGCTTCTTGCAAAAAAAACACTCCTGCATTATACTGTGCTTGACGATTAATTTAATAAGGAGTAAGGCAATCAAATGGATGTATTTTCCGTAATCACCCTTCTGGGTGGGCTTGCGTTCTTCCTCTTCGGTATGAACGTAATGTCCTCGAGCCTTGAAAAGCTTGCCGGCGGCAAGCTGGAGCGCACAATTAAAGCAATGACCTCAAACCCGGTGAAGAGCCTCGCCCTGGGCGCTATAATCACCATAGCTATCCAGTCCTCCTCAGCGACTACAGTTATGCTGGTCGGTCTCGTAAACTCCGGGATCATGCAGCTGGGGCAAACAATTAATATCATTCTCGGCGCAAACATCGGCACCACTCTGACGGCCTGGATACTGTCCCTCACGGGCATAACCAGCGACAACATCTTCCTTCAGCTTTTGAAGCCGAAGAATTTCTCCCCCATTTTCGCCCTCGTAGGCATCATTATGATAATGACGGCGAAAAGGCAGCGGAGAAAAGACATCGGCATGATCCTGGTGGGCTTTGCCGTTCTCATGTACGGAATGACCATGATGAGCGGGGCCATGAGTCCTCTGGCCGAGTCCCCCTCCTTCAGCCAGTTCACATCCATCTTCAACCACCCTGTGCTGGCGATAATCATCTCCGCCGTGTTCACCGGCATAATTCAGAGCTCCGCCGCCTCCGTCGGTATCCTCCAGGCCCTGGCAATGACAGGTGGAATAACCTACGGAATGGCATTTCCCCTCATAATGGGTCTGAATATCGGCACCTGTATGACGGCCCTTTTATCCAGCATCGGCGTCAGCCGGGACGCAAGGCGCGTCGCAATAATTAATCTCACGATAAAGGTCGTAGGAACGATCTTCTTTTTGATACTGTTTTATATTTTCAAAGCGATAATACCTGACGTTTACTCCATGCCGATAGGGCTTGTGGCCATCGCCCTTGGGCACACAGTCTTCAACATGGTGAACATGGCGATACACCTGCCCTTTACAAGGCAGCTGGAGGCTCTGTCCCGCAAACTTGTGCCGGACAAGGTCGAGCGCGGCGAGCTGGTGTTCCTGGACGAGCGCCTTATCCAGACGCCCTCCATAGCGATAGCAAACTGCCGGGACAAAACTCTTGACATGGCGCACATCGCAAGAGACACGATCGTCAAGGCTCTCGGCATGTTCGAACAGTATGACCCGAAGGTGGCAGACGAGATAGTCGAAAACGAGAACAAGACCGATATTTACGAGGATAAGCTGGGCTCTTATCTGGTTCAGATTTCAGCCAAAAGCCTTTCCGACCGTGAAAGCCGTGAGGTCACGAAGCTACTGCACATGCTTACCGATCTTGAAAGGATCGGCGATCATTCACTGAACATCCTGGAAAGCGCCCAGGAGCTCCACGACAAAGACCTCCACTTCTCCGATGAGGCCGTCAAGGAATGCCGGCTCCTGTTCTCCGCCATAACCGAGATCATCAGCATTTCCATAATGTCCTTTGAGCAGAACGACACGGCGCTGGCTATGAAGGTAGAGCCCCTTGAGGAAGTCATTGACGGCCTGATAAGTACTATCAAAATGCGCCACATAGAGAGACTTCAGTCCGGTATTTGTACAATAAACCTGGGCTTTGTCCTCAACGATATGCTTACGAATGTCGAACGTGTTTCCGACCACTGCTCCAACATCGCTCTCTGCGTCATAGAGACGGACAAAGGCTCCTTTGATATGCATGCCTACGTTGAGAACAGGTCCACCGAGGCCGGCTTTATCAGCGACGTTAAGTACTATTCTGATAAGTACGATTTGGACAGCATTTAATTTGAAAAAGACAGCATAAACCGCCGAAAGAATCTCTTTCGGCGGTTTTTTTCATGAACCGAGCTGTTTGCCCAGAAAGCCGGAGACCGTCTGGGCCAACTTGTATTCCACCTCTCCCGGAGCGGCCTCGCCCTCGCCTAAAAACAGGACGCAGCCCAAAACATCCCCCTCGGCGATGACAGGCGCCGCCACGTCGGCGGCGTATTTGTCGGCTCCCAGGGCGACGGGCACCCCCTTCTCCCCCGGCAGCCGCCTGTATATCTGGCGCCGCTCCATGAGTTGCTCCAGCTCTGAGCTGAGGCGCTTTTCCGGCAGCTCCCGCTTAGGAGGGCCATAGACTGCGATAAATGCGTCCCTGTCCGCTATGGCCGTATATCTTCCCGAGGCCTTTCCCATCGTTTCGCAGAGCCGACCGGCAAACTCCCCCAGCTCCCCCACAGGGGAGTATTTTTTGAATATGACCTCCCCGTCCTTCTCCGTGTAAATCTCCAGCGGGTCGCCGTCCCGTATCTGCATCGTCCGGCGAATCTCCTTTGGGATGACCACCCGCCCCAGATCATCAATGCGGCGGACGATACCGGTTGCTTTCATATATAAAACCTCCTGCAATACTGTCTGTTTCATGGATAGTATTTGCAGGAGGCGGGGAGTTAATACTTTGGATTTAGCTTCACTTGATTTTTTACACATGTTTAGGTTATAATCCATATATCCTTTCAATTGAGGCTGCGATATGAAAATTACCGAAAACCCCGACGCGGAGGTCGTCAAAACTGTCAGAGAGGGACTTCGCCGCACCGGCGGCTACTGCCCCTGCCGACTCCAGCGCACGGAGGAATACAAATGCATGTGCAAGGAGTTCAGAGACCAGATAAAAGACCCGGATTTTGAGGGCTTTTGCCACTGTATGCTCTACTACAAATCCAAGTGATTATTTCCAAAAATGTCTGTTTTTTATGTTGACAAATGGTCTGCCATTGAGTATAATAACATGCGTGTCACGGAAACGGACATAAGCGAGAGTGCTGGAATAGGTAGACAGGCACGTTTGAGGGGCGTGTGTCGTATGGCGTGGGAGTTCAAGTCTCCTCTCTCGCACCAACAAAAAAACGACATGTTTTGCATGTCGTTTTTTTGTTGGGCTTCGGGCTGCGCCCTCGCTCCGATTTAATATTTTAACGGCGGAAATGAATTCCGCCTAATACAATTCTCCGCTAACGCTCCGAATTGACGCGCGACTTCGCGCGGGCCGCCGCAGGCGGCGATAAAAAACTATTCTTTCTGTTAAACCCCCGCTGTAACTTAACGGCGGGGGTTTCCATTTTTATAACTCCTTCCTCCTCTTCAGCACCGCGAAGAAAACAAAGCACGCCGTTATCTGCGCAACTGTGGAGCATGGGACGCTGAGGCCTATATAGAACAGGCTGCCTGTCAGCCTGCTCATATACCAGGCTATGGGTATACGGATTATGAAAGCCGCGCAGATGCCCTGTATCATTACGAAGGTCGTATGTCCCAGGCCGTTGTAAAAGCCGATGAAGCAGAACAGGAAGCAGGTGAACAGGCAGTCGATGGCATAGGCCTTCAAATATTCCCAGCCGGCAAAGACCACTTCCCTTTCATTTGAGAATATCGTACAGAGAATATCCCCGTGGAAGAAGGCCAGCCAGAACATGAAAACGCCGAAGGCCGTGGACAGCACTATGGCAATCTTCAGGCCCTTCACAGCTCTGTCGTGGCGTCCGGCCCCGTGATTCTGGGCGACGTAGGCGCTCATGGACTGCATGAAGGCCAGGGGCACAAGCATTATGAACATGCAGACCTTTTCCGCCACGCCCACGCCGGCTGAGGCTCTGAGGCCCAGCTTGTTCACAATGGCAAGTAGTATAAGGAAGGACATACCCACCATAAAATCCTGTATGGCGATGGGAGCGCCGAAGACGGTAATCCGCTTCAAAATGGAAAGGTCTATTTTTAGGTCGCGCTTTGAAAACTCAAAGGGAAGTCCCTTGCGGCGCATGAGCAGCAGGGATATGAAGACGCTTATTGTCTGGGAGGACACGGTTGCTATGGCGGCGCCCTCAGCCCCCATGCCCAGGACAGCTATGAGTATAAGGTCGCCGGCTATGTTGCAGACGCTGGCGATGGCCACGGTCACAAGGGGTGTTCTTGAGTCTCCTATGCCCCGCATTACGCTGCCGATGACGTTGTAGGCAATTATCATAATGCTGCCGCCGCCGCATATCGTTATATACCGCCTCGTCTCGTCGAAGGCCTCCTCCGGGGCGTTCATGGCCGTGGCCAAGACACCGGAAAGAAGTATCATAAGAACGGTGAGAGCGACGCCTATAAGCAGA
>JAFRAF010000279.1 GCA_017405545.1 Oscillospiraceae bacterium
ATCAGCCGTCTGGGCATGACGCAGCTCAGAATAGCGGAGACAGAGAAGTACGCACATGTGACATTTTTCTTCAACGGGGGAGTGGAGCATGTGTACGAGGGTGAGGACAGGATACTTATCCCCTCTCCCAAGGAGTATGACACCTACGACCTCATCCCCGAGATGAGCGCATATAAAGTGACCGACGCCGTGTGTGAACAGATTAGAAGCGGGAAGTATGATATAATCATACTCAACTTCGCAAACTGCGATATGGTCGGACACACCGGCAATTTCGACGCCACGGTCAAGGCTGTGGAGACGGTGGATACCTGTCTCGGCAAGGTGCTTGAGGCCATGTCCGACATGGGAGGGGTGTCCATTATCATCGCCGACCACGGTAATGCGGATCAGATGTTTGAGGAAAACGGTGAGCCGCACACTGCGCACACTACAAATGAAGTGCCCTGCATAGCCGTTGGCGCGGACGTGAAGCTCAGACCGGGTCGGCTCGCCGATGTGGCCCCAACAATGCTGGATATACTGGGCATAGAAAAGCCCGCGGAGATGAGCGGAGAGTCGCTTATAATATAGGAATCAATTAAAGTATGCCGCTTTACAAGCGGCATACCTTTGATTAAGAGATGCCGCCCCGTTCGGCGGCTGGATACACAACTTAAATAAGTATTTAAGGAGAATTACGATGAAGCAGTATTTTGAGATCGTTGACGTACTTGGACGCGAGATACTTGATTCAAGAGGGAACCCGACTGTTGAGGTCGAGGTATATCTCGATGACGGAACTGTGGGCAGAGCCGCTGTACCCTCCGGTGCTTCCACCGGTATATATGAGGCCTGCGAGCTCCGTGACGGGGACAAGTCCAGATATTTGGGTAAGGGCGTTACCAAGGCTGTTGAAAATGTCAACGGCGAGATCGCCGAGGCCCTTATCGGATTAAATGTCCTTGACCAGACATCAATAGACAAGCTCCTTATCGAGTTGGACGGCACACCCAACAAGACAAGACTGGGCGCCAATGCCATACTGGGAGTTTCGCTCGCCTGCGCCAAGGCCGGAGCCGAGGCGACGGGAAATTCACTTTACAACTATATCGGCGGCGTCAACGCCAAAACACTGCCCGTACCTATGATGAACGTGCTCAACGGCGGCGCTCATGCCAACAACAGCGTAGATATCCAGGAGTTCATGATCATGCCGGTCTCCGCGACGAGCTTTGCCGAGGCCCTGCGTATGTGTGCCGAGGTGTTCCACACCCTTAAAAAGGTCGTTCCCTCCTCCGGTGTGGGCGACGAGGGCGGCTATGCCCCTGATCTGGACAGCGACGAGGACGCTCTTAAGGCACTTGTCAAGGCCATCGAGCAGGCCGGCTTTGTCCCCGGCAAGGACTTCAAGATAGCTATGGACCCCGCGGTCTCCGACTGGTTCAAGGAGGACGGCCTCTACCATCTGCCCAAGCGCGGCACCGTGATGACCCCCCAGCAGATGGTGGACATGTGGGTGGATTTCGTAAACAAGTACCCCATTATCTCCATTGAAGACGGCATGGCCGAGGACGACTGGGACGGCTGGAAGCTCATGACCGACGCTCTGGGCGACAAGATTCAGCTGGTTGGCGACGATCTCTTTGTCACCAATGTCCAGCGAATCAAGAAGGGAATTGAGCTGGGCGTTTGCAACTCCGTACTCATCAAGCTCAATCAGATCGGCACGCTGACCGAAACGCTCGACGCCATAGCAATGGCCCACAGAGCCGGATACACAGCTGTCGTTTCCCATCGCTCCGGCGAGACCGAGGATACCACCATTGCCGACATCAGCGTGGCGGTGAACGCCGGACAGATCAAGACGGGCGCCCCATCCAGAACCGACAGCGTCGCCAAATACCATCAGCTTCTCAGACTTGAGGAAGAGCTCTTTGACGTTGCTGCTTATCCCGGTGAGGATGCCTTCTTCAGTATTAAGAAGAAATAATCAAAAGATCACTTAAAAACCGGGCAGTTCAGCGAATTAATGCCGGACTGCCCGGTTTTCTTTAATACCCAGTGCCGATTACTTGCCTAAACGTAAAAGGAAGACGCTATGTGTATGCATAAGCGTCTTCTTTTACCAGCATATTATAGTGTGTTGTTCTGATTACTTGTTCTGGAAGTTCGGAGCCCGCTTCTCAACGAATGCGGTCATACCCTCATTCTTGTCATCAGAGGCGGCGCAAAGGCTGAATACCTCACGCTCGTAACGGGTAGCGGTAATAATATCAGTCTCAATTCCGACATTGATAGCGGCTTTTCCGACACGGACAGCGATAGGAGCCTTTGCAGCGATGCTCTCAGCAAGCTTAACTGTCTCCGGCATCAGATCGTCGGGCGCATAGATCTTCTCGACCAGACCGATACGGTATGCCTCATCAGCTTTGATGTTCTCTGCGGCGAGAATGAGGTACTTCGCCATTCCTCTTCCGACGAGACGGGGCATACGCTGTGTGCCGCCGAATCCGGGGATGATGCCGAGGCCTGTCTCAGGCTGGCCAAACAGAGCCTTTTCAGAGGCGAGACGGATGTCACAGGACATTGCCAGCTCAAGACCGCCGCCCAGAGCGAAGCCGTTGATCGCAGCAATAAATACCTTATCACTTGTCTCCATGGTGTACATGACCTTATGGCCGACTGCAGTGTAGTTGTGGAATCCGGCGGCGCCATAATCCTTCATCTCGAGGATATCCGCACCGGCGATGAAAGCACGGCCTTCACCTGTCAGCACAACGCAGACAAGCTCATCGTCGGGGTTAATCTGAGTGTCCAGGCAGTCCTGAATCTCCTTCAGCATGGGGGTATTCAGGGCGTTAAGAGCCTTGGGACGGTTAAATGTGAGGTAACCAACCTTGCCCTTTTTTTCGTATTTAATATTCTCGTACATTTAGAAATTTCTCCCTTAAAAACACAGAGCCCCGCAGCGCGGGCCCGACAGTGCTTATGCTGTTTGGCCCGTAAAACGGCGGCAATACAGAGATATAAAAGGGGGGACAGGGAAAACCCTGCCCTCCCTAAACTATCTTAAACTATTAGTCGACGTTGGTATCCCAAATGGAGGCCATGGCCGGGCCGCCGCCTACGCACAGGGAAGCACAGCCGATATGCCAGCCGGGATGACGGTTCATTTCGTAGATCATGGAGATGATGATACGAAGAGCGGTGCATCCTACGGGATGGCCAAGAGCGATACCGGAACCATTCAGGTTGCAATGATCCATATCGATATCCATGCCGTATTTTTCCTTCAAGAGCTTCTTAGCGCCGAGGAACTGAGCAGCAAATGCCTCGTTGATCTCGAAGTAGTCGATATCAGAGAAGTTGATGCCAGCACCCTTTATGCACTTGGGAATAGCTTCAGCAGGCCCAAGACCCATGTACTTAGCTTCGACACCAGCGGTGCAGCTGTACAGGAGCTTAGCCATCGGCTTAATGCCGAGCTCTTTAGCTTTATCAGCGGACATCAGGATAGCAGCAGCAGCGCCATCATTGATACCGGAAGAGTTAGGGGCAGTGGTTACACCTTCCTTGTTGAATACAGGGGGGAGGTCCTTAATGCTATCCATGGTGCAGTCGGGGATGAAGTGCTCATCCTTATCGAGGATCTTGTCACCTCTCCTGGAATGTACGATGACAGGAACCTTCTCCTCGTCAAATTTGCCCTCTGCAGTGGCCTTGGCAGCCAGCTGATGGCTGCGAACTGCGAGCTCATCGCACTCCTCACGAGTGATGCCCATCAGTTTAGCAACGTTATCAGCGGTGCAGCCCATGTGAGCGCCGAGCTTCTTGGAAGGAGTGACTTCGTTCTCGACCAGCTCATCGAACAGTCCATCGTGGAGCATTGCATCGTAGTAGCCAGCCTGTCCCTGCCCGGGGATGCTGCCCATTCTGTAGCCCATACGGCCATTGGCGATGAGGCCAGGAGCCTGGGTCATGTTCTCAGCACCGACAACCAGAGCGATCTCAGTTTTGCCGAGCATGATGTTGTTAGCGGCGATATCCATAGCACGCATACCGGAAGCGCAGTTCTGGTTTACGACGCAGGCGCCACTCTCTTTGCTCATGCCGATTCTCTGGCTGACCTGACGAGCAGGAAGAGAACCCTGCATGCTGGAGTAGATTTCACCCATGACGATCTCGTCGACCATTTCCGGCTTAATGCCAGCACGTTTGATGGCCTCGGCGCCAACTGTCATAGCGAGCTCTCTGGCAGAAACATCCTTGAACTCACCCATGAATTTGCCTATACCTGTACGGCAACCACTTACCAAGACGACGTCTTTAGTTTGCATAAAGTTAATACCTCCAATTAGTTTTTTATTTAATTATCATGATCAAGCCGCCGCACTTTAATTCTGTTGACAGCGAGATCTAACAATTCATGGCACCCGTGAGGCACGACCCGGTCCTGTTTATACACAGGCCGAGTGAGCCTTACGGATAGAGATAATCTGTTAATTATTTTGCTGCCTTTGCAGCGCGGATTGCTTCGATAAGAAGCGGAGTAACTTTGAACAGGTCGCCGGTGATACCAAAGTCGGCGATCTCAAAGATAGGAGCGTTGGGGTTCTTGTTGACGGCAATGATCAGCTCGGAGTTGGACATACCAGCTTTGTGCTGGATGGATCCGGAAATACCAAGAGCGATGTATACCTTCGGATGAACAGTCTTGCCGGTCTGACCAACCTGATGGTCTGCCGTCAGCCAGCCGCTGTCGATGGCAACACGAGAGCCGCCCAGAACTCCGCCCAACTCGTCAGCCAGTTCCTGACCGAGCTTGATGCCGGTCTCAACATCCTTGCCGATACCACGACCTACAGAGACGATGTAGTCTGCACCGACCAGGTCAACCAGCTTTTTCGCGGATTTAACTATCTCAACTACGTTTACGTGGATGTCAGAGGCATCGAGTTTAACAGCATAGTTAAGGATATCAACATTGTCAGCTCTGTTCTGATCAAAGCGGGCCTTTGTCATAACGCCCGGACGTACCGTAGCCATAGCAGGACGGAAACGGGGGCAGATGATGGAAGCCATCAGATGGCCGCCGAATGCAGGACGGGTCATCTTCAGGTCCTTTGTGGTGTCATGATCTTCGCCAAGTACCTTAACAGTGTGGCCATCGATCAGAGCATCGATCTTGTCAGGAGCCAGAGTGGAGTTCTCCTTCAGGAAGTCTTTGTAGATTCCCATGTCCACATCGAGGTGTGTGCAGTCCGCGCACAGACCGGTATGCAGTTTGGCAGCAACACGGGGACCGAGGTCACGGCCGATGTTGGTAGCACCGAACAGCAGGACCTCAGGCTTCAGTTCTTCAACTGCGTCGCAGATGACTTTCTTGTATCCGTCAGTGGTATAAACCTCGAGCAGAGGATCATCAGCAACGATTATCTGATCTGCACCGTAGCCGGCGAGCTCGCCAGCCAGGCCGGCGTGCGCATCGTCGGCCTCGACTACCGCGACACGGCCGAGCAGGGCGCCGCCTTCCTGAAGCGCTACGGCGACCCCTATGCGCTGACGCTGCTCGACCCGCAGGGGCGCGGCAGCCTGGCCTGGG
>JAFRAF010000280.1 GCA_017405545.1 Oscillospiraceae bacterium
ACGACCCAGTAGCTCAGTCGGCAGAGCACCTGCCTTTTAAGCAGGGTGTCCGGGGTTCGAATCCCCGCTGGGTCACCAAAAGAGCAGCAGGCGCAAAATAGTCTGCTGCTTTTATGATTGCGGAGGGCAGAGGACCCAAACTGAAAAAGCATGTTTTAGTAAAGGAGATGTACAAATGGAACTTTCCGATGATATTCAGGCGGTCATAGACCGTGTGGGCAGGATGGAGGAGCTTTTTGACCGTCTTTCAAATGCGATGGGAGAGACGCCTGAGCTTTTGGATAATGATGAGGATTTACAGTACGCGGTAAAAGCCCTGTCCGAATATATGGACAGCGGTGACTGGCTGCACGATTATCAGATGGATGAAGCGGGAATGTTCCCCGACGAGCTCAAGCGCGGCGTGTTATCGCAGGACGGACTTTATAATCTGCTCTGTGACCTTGAAGCATCAGAGCAATAGTCGCCCGCCGCGGGCCCCTGCTTCTGCAGAAGCTGTGCATTCTTTGCCGAGCCCTATCATCTTTGGCACGAGTCGAAATGCAAAAAAAGTTAACATTTTCCGGTATTGACTGCGCTGACAAAGGGTGTTACAATCAGTCTGCCAAATCGGCAGAGAAGGAGGCATATAAAATGAAAAAAATAATCTCTCTCATCCTTGCAATGCTGTTCGTTCTGGCAGTACTCAGCGCATGCGGCCCGTCCGGCGATGAAGCTTCAGAACCCGATGCGGGTGCGTCAGATACGGCTGCACCTGAGACATCCTCAGAGGATACGGATGCTGTCGTCGCATCCCTTGAAACCATAGGCGACGCCATGGCAGCGGCCTTGGGGGGTAATGAGCAGTATGCCGCCTATGACGGAAAATTCATCTATGTATTTGATCTGGACGGCACCAGCTATCGTGTGATCGCTTCCGTGCCGAACGACGTCTTTGAATCCATTATGGCACTTGACTACGCGGACGAGGATTACGACGCAAAGTATAGCGAGCTGGTTACCCCTCTGGCGATAGAGCGCTATGAGAATCTGAGCCAGTACATCCCCGCGCAGGAGGAACTGGACAAGCTGGTCGGCAAGACCGGGCAGGATCTGCTGGACGACGGCTGGACCAACTGGGGCTATAGTCTGGACACCATGGAGTTCTGGATGCACAAAGAGCCCTTTGCCTACACGGTGGTGTTCGACGGCCAGCTGGAGTTGACAGACGACTTTGACGCGGACGAGGCCATAAAGCCGCTCACTGTCAAATCCGTTACCTATGACGGCCTGGGAGACGCCACGAATCTGGACGAGATATCAGAGCATTGATAGCATACGTATTGAAAAAAGGACAGCACGAAAAGAGATGCGGGCAAATAAGCTCGCATCTCTTTTTCTGGTATGCCATAGAGAACGCTGAGAGTATATGCCGCAATGCAGCTGTCCGGGGGCGGCGCCGCGTTTGAACAGCTTGAAGTGCTGAAAAATATAAAGCTCTGACCGAATGTACACGATAGTGCATGACTTTGTGTTTGTTTTGTGCTATACTTAATTGCAGTAAAAATTGTTTCACGGAAAAGAGCGATTACTATGAATGGCAAATACGAGATAAGCTTCAAAGTGCCCATCAGCATGTGCGACTACAGGGGCAGGCTCAGCTATGCGGACGCGGCATCGATTTTTTTGAATATGGCCTCAGAGGACGCGGAGTCCCGGGGACTCGGTGTGAGCGCCATGCCGGTCATGAATTTCTTCTGGCTGACTCTGCGGGCCAGATATCGATTCCACCGCATGCCCGCATGTCTGGAGGAGATAACGGTCCGGACATGGATAGGACGCATGAAATCCGCCCTGTGCAACCGTTACTACACGATAACAAAGGGTGACGAACTGCTGGTCGAGGGCAAGACCGAGTGGGCTGTATTTGATACCGTCGCCGGGCGGCTCGCGTCCCCTGTAGCGGAGGAATTCAAGACGCAGGCGTATCTGGATGAGACGGTCTGCGATGGGGCTAAGTACCGGGTAAGCAAGGATTTCGGAGCCGACAGCCTGCTGGGGAAATACATGGTCAGCTCCGCCGATATAGATATCGGCATGCACATGAACAATGTGGCTTATTTGAGGGCGGTGCTGTCGCTGTTCACTACCGAGCAGCTTTCGGCCCTTGATATAAGGGAGATAGATGTGAACTATCACACCCCGAGCCTTGAGGGGGATGAGCTGAGCATATACAAAAGGGATG
>JAFRAF010000281.1 GCA_017405545.1 Oscillospiraceae bacterium
ATATCGACCAGCATTTCAACGGAACCGGCGCCCGCCAGCTCTTCCACTTCGGCGGCAAGCGGCGTCTCATCCAGGGCGTCGTAAGAGGCGTCCACGGATCTGGCCACCATCTCCAGCGGGTCTGAGGTCTTCGCGCCCGTGCCGCCCTTGAGCAGGAATATCAGCGCTACGATGGCGGCCAGAGCTACCACCGCGATGGCGATAATCGCGGGCGTCGAGGACTTTTTCTTAGCGGGCGCTTCCATAGCCGCGGCAGCGGCTCCCGCCCCATCCGTAAACACGGTGTCAGACTCCCTTTCGAGGGTGGAGGCAGCGGTCTCAGCCTCGGAAACTGCGTCCTCGACAGCCTCGCTCGCCTGCTCGATAACCGGGGCCTCGCTCTTTACGGCCTCTTCCGCCGCGCGCTCCACAGCGGGCGCCCCCGGCGTTTCAAAATTGACGGGCTCGTTTTTGATCTCCTCCACGGGGGGAGTCTTGATCTCAACGGGGGCGCCGCAGCATGTGCATATGCCGGCGCCGGGTGTCAGGGGCTTTCCGCATCTGCTGCAGGTTTTTGCCTCGGGGGGAGCCTTAACCTCAACGGGGGGAGCCTTGATCTCGACGGGGGCGCCGCAGCATGTGCATATGCCGGTGCCGGGCGTCAAGGGTTTTCCGCATCTGCTGCAGGTATTTGCCATAGTTTATCCTCCTTCTTTTTTAAGTCAGCTTTGTTATCTCAACTTCGCACCGCAGTTGGCGCAGAAGTTTGCCTCCTCAGCGCAGTCACAGCCGCAGCAGGGACAGGCCTCAGCCTCGGGAGTTTCCTCCTCAGCTTCCTCTTCCGCCTCCCCGACGAACTCCTCGGGCTTGCTTTTCAGCTTTTCAATGTCCGCAAGGGCCTCGGCTATGATCTCGTTAGACTCGTCGATGGCGGAGCAAAACTCGTGGGCGTCCCCGGGCATGACTGCCACGGCCGCGAACTGCTCGTAGCAGTACTCGCCGAGGTCGGCGTACTGCTTCGCTATCTTCGCCTTTTCCACGTTTATTTTGCCATTGAGCTTTGTGATCTCTATGGCGTCTCCGGTCTTTTCGGTCACGTTTTTCGCGATATCGTTTGTCTTGCTTCCGACTGCACGCAATGCGCCGCCGATCTTATCAAAAAATGCCATTGTTTTCCTCCTGTAGTAATTAGCTGTTTGTCTATTGCGATTGTGTATAGTCGTGCTTTCTGTCAATTATAACAGGAAATTATGTCCGTTTCAACATATTTTTCGGCACAAGCACCACATTCTTCTATGAAATTGCTCTGTTATCTGGGCGGGAGTATCTCAAGCCAGTAGCCGTCGGGGTCCTGGATAAAGTATATGCCCATATCCGGGTTCTCAAAGCATATGCAGCCCATTTCGCTGTGCTTTTTGTGGGCGGCCTCAAAGTCATCCGTGCGGAAGGCCAGATGGAATTCGCATTCGCCAAGATTGTACTTTTGGGGGTGGTCCCTGAGCCACGTGAGCTCCAGCTCAAAATCCGATTCGTCGTTGCCGATGTAGACGATCTGGAAGGAGCCGTCCTTTGAGTCGATCCTGTGCTTTTCCGTCAGGCCCAGGGCTTTCTCGTAAAATTCCATAGCCCTGCCCAGATCGGAGACGTTGTAGTTCTCGTGTATCATTTTAAAAACCATGGTGCACTCCCTTCTGCCGCTTTGGGGCGTGCGGCGCGCCTTTTATAAAATGACTGCGATTATATACTATGCCTCCCACAGCGTTATGGTCGGCCTTTCCTCGTCATAATAAAGCACTCTGTCCCTGTATCCGGCTGACGTCTCAAGCTCCTTGAAGCGCTCTATAAGCTTAAACCTCCGCCACATGTGTATGGGTATC
>JAFRAF010000282.1 GCA_017405545.1 Oscillospiraceae bacterium
TCCATGCAGCTTTCGCCGGGGATCGCGATGAGGTCGCGCAAAAACTCAGTCATGGCCGCCTCATAGCCCTGAGCAGCTGCTTTTATTTTTTCAAAATCCATACTGTTTCCTCCTATCCTTCAATCATAAAGGCGAAATCCCGTTTAAAGTCCTCTAAAAGCCTGTCGGTTCCCTCGCCGGGTGAGCATGTTCCGTTCTTAAACACGGTAAATCTGTCCTTATAGGGCTTGCAGCCCTCGGGGCATACATAGGCGCAGTTGCCGCACTCGTTGCAGAGTCGGTCCAGATGCACCATGCGGCTGACCCCGTCTCTGTCGGTCAACAGTAAGTTGGCTCTGTTGGGGCAGACTGCCACGCAGCCGCCGCAGACCTTTCTGCAATAAAGAGCCCCCTGACAGCCTGGACCTGCTTTCCGTTTTTTCCCCCTGTCGTAGTAATCGGAAGTGAGCGCCTCATCCGCGATTCTGTTTATGCCCGCAACGTCTATGCCGGTGAAGTCGGGGATGCTCAGCTCCGACAACTTTTCGGCGATGGGGATGAGCTTTCCGTAGCCTCCGGGCCCCAAAAGAGCTGTACATAGGGTGACGGGCCAGACGCCGCAGCTGACCAGCTCGTTTACGCTTCTCAGGTCCGCACCGCCGGAGTAGCTCAGCCAGAGCCTGCCGCCTGTGTCCGTCGCTATCTTCGCCGCAAGGGCGGAGGTGACGGGGAACAGGGCTCTGCCGGACATGTACATCTCCTGGGAGGGGAGCTCTCCCGCCTTCACATCCACCGGCAGGGTGTTGGAGAGTTTTAGCCCGAACTGCAATCCCAGCCTTTCAGCCGTTGCCATAAGCCTCTCGAACATGGGTATGGCGTCAGCGTACTGCATATCCTCCTCAAAGTGGTGTGTGTCAAATACCATGTAGTCATATCCATGTTTGTCAAGTATCTCCCTGACCCTGTCATAGCCCAGAAGGGTGGGATTGCACTTGATGAAGGTGTTGAGCTTTTTCTCCTCCAGCAGGTACCCGGCTATGCGCTCTATCTCATCGGGGGGACAGCCGTGGAGGGTGGACAGGGTGACGCTGCGGCTGATACGGGGGCTTATCGACTCTATATACTCGGCGTCCTCCGGACACAGGCGCGTAAGGATATTCCTGCCCTCTTTGAAGGTGTCGAGCCCGGAGGCGTCTCTCAGGCCCTCCATGAAATCGTCGATCTTTTTGCTCTGTATGCCCTTCAGGTCGTAGCCCACGCTCATGTTGAAGACGAAAGCGTCCGGGTCTCCCAGGCCCCACTTGTGACTTACGTATTTAAGCGCGAACCATGCCTTTATATACTCCTGCTGGGCCTGAGCCGTGGTAAGCTCGGTGGACCACTCGCAGTTGTATCCCTCGTCGGCGGAGTTGATGCAGGGCTTGGGGACGCATGCGGCCAGCTCGTCGCCGTCCATGATCTGCACGGTTTTGAGCTCGAAAAACCTGGCGCCGGAGAGATAAGCCGCGATTATATTCTGGGCCATCTGTGTATTGGGACCCGCCGCGGGACCCAGGGGCAGCTCCAGCTTTTCTCCGAATACCTCACAGCAGCTTCCGCCGCACTTTTTGAAGCTTTTGCGCAGGCCCAGAGCCGTGCCCCCGGCCTCGTGCTCGCTCAGCAGCCATTTCATAAGGCTTTCAAAGGGAAGCGGATACATTTTGTCGCTCATATTGACCTCCTTCTGCTTTAAAGGCTGGCCCAAAGCTTTTTCGCTTCAGCCATGATCTCGGCGTTTGCGGCCTCCTCATCTATATCTGTGAGGACGCCGTCTATCATCAGGGCCCTGCCCCGGGCGACAGTAGTGCGGCACTGTCTGCCGGCCATGCCGAACAGCATGTGCCCGTCGGCGTTTGCCCCGCTGAAGGGCGTAAAGGGCTTATAGTCCATGACGATGATATCTGCCGCGGCCCCCGGCTTGAGCACTCCTATGGGTATGCCGAAGAAAAGCCCGGCTATCACAGGGTTGTTTTTAAACAGCATGTCCGTTACCTCGACCCAGCCCACGTTCGGCATTCCGGCGTTGTGCCGCTGTATGCACAGGGCCACCTTAATACTCTCCAGCATGTCGTTAGTGTAGGCGTCAGTACCGAGGCCCACGGTCAGTCCCTTTTCGAACATCTTCAGAACGGGGGAGCAGCCCACGGCGTTACCCATGTTGGACTCCGGGTTGTTCACCACCATGGAACCCCGCTGGCGGATGATGTCCATCTCGCCCTCGTCGATGTGGATGCAGTGCCCCAGTATGGTCCTGTCGCCCAGAATGCCGAACCTGTCCAGCCTCTCCACCGTTTTAAGGCCGAAGCGGGCGCTGTCTTCAACGTCGTTGAGTCCCTCGCACACGTGGATGTGGAAGCCCGCCTTTCCGTCGTTGGCCTTGCGGCATTCTTCAAGAGTCTTGTCCGAGAGGGTGAAGGCGGCGTGAAGTCCGAACATTGCCCGCAGGTCGTCTTCACCGTTTTCGGCTGCCCATTTAATGAAGTCTGTGTTCTCGTCTATGGCCTCGCGGCATTTGTCTGCTCCGTCCCTGTCGGAGACCTCGTAGCAGAGGCAGGCACGGATGCCGTATTTTCTGCTGATATCCGCTATCTCGAAGAGACTGCCCTTGATGCCGCCGTAACTGGCATGGTGGTCGAAGATAGTGGTCACGCCCTGTTTTATGCAGTCTATGACCGTGGCCATTGCGCTGGCACGGGTACCGGACAGAGTGAGCCGCCGGTCAATATGCCACCACATGCCGTCCAGTATTTCATAAAAGTTTCTGGGGCTGTATCCGGGGATGCTGAGACCCCTGGCAAGGGCCGAGTAGATGTGTGTGTGCGCGTTTATGAAGCCGGGCATGATTATCCCGCCCCGGGCGTCTATGAACTCAGCCTCGGGCTATTTGCTCTTTAGTTCCTCCGTCCCGCCGAGCTCCTTTATAAGAGTTCCGTCGGTGAGCACCGCGCCGGACTCAAAAAAGGGGTTTTCGCTGTCTCTGGTCAGAAGCTTGCCGTTTCCAATAAGAAGCATGTCAGAATATCCTCCTTCCGCATACGTATTTTGCCGTAATATCTGCATTGCTGCTCTGGTATATGAGTTTTTCAAAGCGCTTGTCCAGGGGCAGCTCACCGGACAGGCAATAAGCTGAGTCATCTATCACCACGGCGTCGAAAGAATAGCCCTCCTCAAAGGAGCCGGCCTTGCCGAAGAAGGAGCCGCCGCCCTTTGTGGCCAGCCAAAAGGCCTCGGACGAGGAGAGATAACTGCAGCCGCTTAAATAGGAGAGCTGCTTTGACACGCCTAAGGCGTCTCTGATGACCTGGGCCATATCGAGGGTGTTGCCGCCGGAGATATCGGAGCCCAGACCGATGTGCATACCGGCGTCCATATACTTTTTCGTCGGGCATAGCCCGCTTCTCACGTTGGTGTTCGAGCTTGGACAGTGGGCGATGTACACACCCGTATCTTTGAGAAGCTGGGTCTCGGCTTCGCTTGAGTGTATGCAGTGGGCCATGACGGTTTTGGAA
>JAFRAF010000283.1 GCA_017405545.1 Oscillospiraceae bacterium
CCGATGGTGCCGATATTGACATGAGGTTTGTTACTATTAAACTTCTCTTTGGCCATTTTGGATAGTACTCCTTCTAATTAAATAATAAAGTACAGATTTTATTGTTTTATATCCTGCGCCCTCCGCGGTTGCTTATGATCTTCTCCTGAAGGACTGCAGGAAGTTCCACATAGTGGTCGGGCTCCATGGAATGCGCGCCACGGCCCTGGGTCTTGTTGCGCAGATCGCTCGTATAGCTGAACATGGTGGACAGCGGTACGAAGCTGTGTATCTGAGTGGCTCCGCTGTGGGATTCCATGCCGGTGATCTGACCGCGGCGGGCGTTCAAATCGCCGATAACGTCGCCCATATAGTCGTCGGGCACTGTTACGGTGACCTTCATGATGGGCTCCAGGATGGTGGGATCCGCCTTGGCCATAGCCTCCTTAAAGGCCATGGAGCCGGCTATCTTAAATGCCATCTCGGATGAATCCACTTCGTGATAGCTTCCGTCTATCAGGGTTGCCTTGATATCGACAACGGGGAAGCCTGCCACTACGCCGGACTCGAGCGCACCCTCGATACCCTGCTGTACAGCGGGGATATACTCCTTGGGCACGGCGCCTCCGACGATCTGAGATACGAATTCGAAGCCCTTTCCGGGCTCGTTGGGCTCGATACGGAGCTTGACGTGACCGTACTGGCCCTTGCCGCCGGTCTGGCGGGCATATTTTGTGTCGACTGTCGCAGCCTTGCGTACGGTCTCCTTGTAGGAAACCTGGGGCTTGCCGACATTTGCCTCGACTTTGAATTCGCGGAGCAGTCTGTCGACAATAATCTCCAGATGGAGCTCGCCCATTCCGGCTATGATAGTCTGACCGGTCTCCTCGTCGGTGTAGGTCTTGAAGGTGGGATCCTCCTCCGCCAGCTTGGCGAGGGCGACACTCATCTTCTCCTGACCGGCCTTTGTTTTCGGCTCCACCGCGACCCTCAGAACGGGTTCGGGGAATACCATTGACTCAAGTACGATGCGGTGCTTGTCATCACAGAGGGTGTCGCCCGTACCTGTGTTGTGCAGGCCCACGCTTCCGACGATATCGCCGGAGTACACGGTATCTATATCCTCCCTGTGGTTGGCATGCATATTGAGCAGACGACCGAGGCGTTCGCGTTTGCCCTTGCTGGAGTTGACTACGGTGGAACCGGCGGTTGCGGTGCCGGAGTAAACTCTGAAGAAGGTCAGACGACCTACATAGGGGTCGGTCATGATCTTGAAAGCGAGGGCGGCAAAAGGTGCGGAGTCATCGGCGGGCCTGGTCTCTTCCTTTTCGGTGTCCGGATTGATACCGACTATGGACGGAACGTCCAGGGGAGAGGGCAGGTAGTCGATGATAGCGTCGAGCAGCTTCTGTACACCTTTGTTTTTATAGGACGTGCCGCATACGACGGGGAAAAACTCGACCTTCAGCGTTGCCTTGCGGATGACCTCTCTCATCTTTTCGGCCGAGACGTCTTCGCCTTCGAGATAGGCGTCCATGATCTCGTCGTCAAAATCAGCGAGGGCTTCGATGAGCATGAGGTGGTACTCCTCGGCAAGATCGCGGAGTTCATCGGGGATCTCCTCAAGCCGCATGTCCTTGCCCAGCTCGTCGTAATACACATCGGCGTTCATCTCAACAAGGTCGATTATACCGCGGAAATCGCCCTCAGCGCCGATGGGGAGCTGAATGGGCACAGCATTGGCCTTGAGCCTGTCGTGTACCATCTCGACAACATTGAAGAAGTCCGCGCCGGTGATATCCATCTTGTTGACTTATATCAGGCGGGGGACATTGTAGTGGTCGGCCTGACGCCACACAGTCTCGGACTGGGGCTC
>JAFRAF010000284.1 GCA_017405545.1 Oscillospiraceae bacterium
ACTGTCCTCGGCAAAGCAGATAAACGAGCTTCCGTCGGACTCGGCCTTTATAGGCGAGCTGTCCCTCTCTGGCGAACTGCGCCCCGTGCCCGGTGTGCTGTCCATGTCGCTGTGCGCCCTTCATTCAGGATATAAAAGCATATATCTCCCCTCCGCCAACGCCGCTGAGGCCACCTTTGCGGAGGGTATCAACGTCTACCCGGTCGACAGTGTTGAACAGCTGCTCAGACATCTCGCCGGTGAAGAATCCATAAAAAGGGCCGTAATGCCTGTGCTGAACAGCAAGGACGCCCACGGCCCGGATTTCTCAGAGGTCAAGGGCCAGCAGAACGTGAAGCGGGCCCTTGAAGTGGCGGCGGCCGGAGGCCACAACATTCTCATTGTGGGGCCTCCCGGCTCAGGCAAAAGCATGCTCGCGAAGCGGCTCCCCTCCATTTTGCCGGACATGAGCAGAGATGAGATGCTGGAAACCACAGCGGTCCACTCTATAATGGGACTTACCAGCAATACGCATCCCCTTATCAGCACAAGGCCTTTCCGCTCTCCCCATCACACCGTTTCGTCCATCGCCATGTCGGGGGGCACCTCCAATCCAAGACCGGGAGAATTCTCCCTTGCCCACAACGGGGTGCTCTTTCTCGATGAACTCCCCGAATTCCAGCCGGATGTTCTTGAGACACTCAGGCAGCCCCTGGAGGACGGGGTCGTAACAATATCGAGGGCAGCGGGAACCGCGGTGTATCCGGCACGTTTCATGCTGGTCTGCGCTATGAATCCCTGCAAATGCGGATGGTACGGCCACCCCTCCGGCAGATGCACATGCTCGGAGAACTCCGTCCGCCGCTATAACTCAAGGATATCCGGTCCCCTGCTGGACAGGATAGACATGTTTGTGGAGGCCTACTCTCTTGAATATGACACCCTGAGGGAAAAGGCCGAATCGGAACGCTCTGCAGATATAAAAGCAAGAGTGGACAGAGCCCGTGATGTCCAGAGGCTCCGCTATAAAGACACAGACATAGACTGCAATGCCAGAATGGGCACAAGGGCCCTTGCTGAGCACTGCGCTCTGGACAGCGCCTGTGAAAAGCTCATGCGGGCCGCCTTCGATCGGCTTGGGCTAACCGCCCGTTCCTATGACAAGATACTTCGCGTCGCAAGGACCGTAGCGGATCTGGACGGCGCAAAAGACATAGCCCCCGCCCATCTGGCAGAGGCTATTCAGTACAGAACATATAAGCTTCAAACGGACGCGTAGCGGTATTCAAGGGCCCTTTGCAGCACATACCTGTCGCTGTCGTATTTAAGCATCTCAATAGCTCTTTCCGCTTTATGCCAGGAGTAGCACTCATCGGTTTTCTCCTGACCGAAGCTGCCTTTTGGCGAAGCGAGATAGAAAACGCTGTCCGGCCAGCGGCTGCTGTCCACGGATTTCGTGCGGAGCTTAAAGCCGGCATCCACTACGATTATCTGATCCGTCTCCTCTCTGACCTCCCTTACGGCCGCGGCCAGCTCGCTCTCCCCGGCCTCACAATGTCCCTTGGGGAACGACCAGTGCCCGTCCCCGCTCTGTATGAGCAGGACATTGCGCTCACAATCGAGCACCACAGCGCCGCAGGACATGTACAGCTTTCCCGGGACACCGAACAGGGTGTCCCTTATCTCCCGGTCGAGCATTTCTCTGTTTCTCTTGTTTACTTCAAGCACAGCCGTATTGTAATGGCGTCTTATGCTATCCAGCAGAGGTGCGTTTATTGGTTTTATAACGCCCAAAACAGGGCTGTCTCCGTCCATGAGTTCCAAAAGCTCCTGCGAAAAAACAACGGCCTTGGATTCCATGGTTCCTATCTCGTCCATAATAATCAGGTCACATTCGGGTATCGAGCTGAGTATCTCCACACCTGCCCCTTCAAAGTTTTCGGGAAAGGCGTCAAAAATCCCCCTGCCCCAGCGTATGCCCACCCGGTTGGGCTCAGTCAGCCTGTGCTTGTGTACGGACTGTATTATCACATCTGCAAGGGCATTGCTGTCCCGTGGTGACACACTCACACTTCTGAATCCGGCATATCTGAGCTCAGGTGCGGAAGCTATCAGCTTGTTTATAAGAGTACTTTTACCCACCTGAACCTCGCCGGTCAGGAAAACGTTCATAGTATCAGCTCCCCTCAATAAAACTGCGCAGCGATACCACCCGGCCCTCGCGAAGGCCCTTTGACTTCAGCAGGGACAGTATCATCTGTCCCCTGTTTTTAAGCGCCTTGTTGTCAGCCTGATTCAGGATTACAATCGGGTCAAAGCGCCCGTAACCCATGTGGATAAGCTCGGCCATGAGCCGCTCATCAACAGGCACATCACGGTCAGCGCACATCTTAACACAGGCGGCTCTAAACCTGTGACAGACCTGCTCAAGGGGCCTGTCAAGGGCTGTGAGCCCGACCGTGCACAGTACAGCGTCTGTCTCAGGCAGAATCACCGGTTCCCATGGCAGCGGATACTTTATCGGCATGCCCCGGGAGCCATCAGCCTCTATATATATCGCCTCTGCCGAATCATGCACAAACTCAACACTCTGCGCGTCGGGCATAAGAATACCGTCGTGAGCCTGAGCTCGGCCAAGAACAAGTATATTCTCCTCTGCCCAAATCCGCTCCGCCTTGGTCTTTTCGAAGGAACGGCAAAGCTCTGCACGACGGTTATCCGGCATGCCGTAATGGGTTGTGGTCATTATACATGTCTTTCTTCCGGCTCTGCGGGATTCCTCCGCCAGATGATTCACCGTTGTGGTCTTCCCTGCGCAGCCGCAAACGCTTATGACTTTTTTATTAACGATACCGAGAAACTCGTGGAGTCTCAATATCCCATCCCCTTTTATACTCTCTCGGGAATAGTATAACAAGCCTGTTTTTCATTGTCAATTATCAGTAATAACTCAAAGGAGAACCCCGGCATGTGGCAGTTGTATGACACACTCATAGATGGTATAGATACGAACCGAAAGGTGGACAGGGCCGTACATGGACAGTGGCGCGCATGTGTATCCAGCGGCGGCAGCGCCGGTCTTTCATCTGTTATACGGCCAATAGGCGCCTCGGCCCCCATATCTGAATCTATTGACAGCTTTAAGGGTAAAAGTCTTAAGGATATGGCAACTCTGGTAAAGAGTTGGGACTTCAAGGAGGCAGCATTGGGTCTGGCCGCGCTGAACGCGTATTACAACGACAGGAATATCCTTCCCCCGGACAGTTCTGAGATATATTCCCTGGGCACAAACGACGGGGACATTTTTGAAATACTGCTGCCCGAAATAAGGGATAAGAAGGTGGGCGTCATAGGCCATTTCAGAGGCCTGCGTGAGTTGTATCAGGATCTGTGCAGACTCTATATCTTTGAAAGGGAACCAAAACCCGGTGACTACCCCGACCCCGCCGAGGAATTCCTCCTTCCTGAGATGGATATCGTAATAATAACCGGCATGACGCTGACAAACAAAACCCTCCCCCGTATACTTCAACTCTCATCCGACGCCAAGGTCGTCCTAACGGGACCCAGCTCGGCCTTAGCCCCCTGCCTGTCTGAATTCGGTGTGGATATGTTGTCGGGTATGCTTGTCGACAATGTTGAAGCATGCCTGAACTCAGTAATGAACAGCAGCTACAGCATGGACTTTTTCCAATATGCCCGGAAAGTGATAGTTTACCTTTAGAATTTGACAGAATCTGAAAAAGCAAAAGCCATGTGTATCGTCATCTGGATAACACATGGCTTTTCTGTTTCTGTTCTTAAAGCTCGGAGACGTCGAAGCTGTATACCTTATCGCAGAACTGACAGGTGACCTCCACCGGCTTCCCATCGGCCTTTATCTCCTCAAGCTCCCGGGCGCTGAGGCTTTTAACTGCGCTTTCCACCTTTTCTCTGCTGCAGTAGCATCTGTACTCCACGGGGCAGTGCTCCAGTATTCTGGGTTCAAAACCATCGAGCACCCGCATTATCATTTCCTCCGGGCTGCCTCCGTCAACAAGCATGGATGTGGCCGCTCCGGCTTTCTGTATCTTCTCTTCAAGCTGTACAGCCAGCTCCTCCGGTGCGCCGGGCATGAGCTGCAGTATATAGCCTCCGGCTGCCAGAACCGACTGATCTCTGTCCACCAGCACGCCCAGGGCGCAGGCCGTCGGCACCTGCTCGCTTTCCACAAAATATGCGGTGAAGTCCTCGGCTATCTCTCCGCTCACAAGGGCGGTACTGCCCACATATGGCTCTTTCATGTTCAGATCACGGATCACCGTCAGCATGCCTTTAGTCCCAACGGACCCGCACACATCCAGCTTGCCGTTTTTAAGGGGCAGGTCAACATGGGGATTCTGCACATATCCCCTGACATTTCCCATATGGTCCGCAACAACAACGATACTTCCTATAGGCCCTCCGCCGTTTATCCGTACAGTGACGGAGGCGTCGTCCTGCTTTATCTCGTTGCCTATCATAGACGCGGCCGCCAATGTCATTCCCAGAGCGGCGGTAGCAACGGGCAGCGTTGTATGAATGCATCTGGCTTTTTCGGTGAGCTCTCTTGAGCTGATGGCTGTTATTTTTATATTGCCATCACCCGCTATTGCTCTTACTATCTCATCCATCTCAGCGATTATTGTCCTTTCAGTCAGTGTTGCGTCTGCTTAT
>JAFRAF010000285.1 GCA_017405545.1 Oscillospiraceae bacterium
AGAAGTGAGCGGGCGCAGCGCAGTACTATTATCAGCGCCAGCACCGGCAGAACAAACCTTGAGGCAAATATAAACAGGTCTGCAAAAAGCCTTACTGTATCGCTCATAAGTATATCATTGATTCTCGCGGCAATATCTTCCAATCCCTCGCCTCCCTTCAGGGACATCTATTCAGTGGATCAGCAACAGCGTTATACCATTTACAGTCCGACAAAAGCCGGGTAAAAAAAGCATATTTGTCTTTATTGTATACTATCAAGACATTATACCATCATTGTCAATAACAGCTATTGCAATTTTGTTAAATTTGTTCTATTATTATGACGCATTTGCAATATCATTCTGGAGGTAAAACAATGTCCTGGTTTGAAGAAGCGGAAGCACGTATACCACGCGGCGAGGTGCGAACCCGTTTTGCGCCCAGCCCCACCGGCTATATGCATGTCGGAAATCTTCGCACAGCTCTTTACACATATCTGATAGCCCGTTCCATGGGAGGAAAATTCATCCTCCGCATCGAGGATACCGATCAGAACCGTCTTGTCGAGGGCGCTGTGGATATAATATACAAAACACTTAAAAAATGCGGTCTCGAGCATGACGAGGGCCCGGATGTCGGAGGGCCCGTAGCACCCTATGTACAGTCCGAGAGAAAGGATACTTATTTGCCCTATGCAAAGCTCCTTGTTGAGCGGGGCCACGCATATTACTGTTTTTGTGAAAAGGCAAAGGAATCCGAGGGCTTTGACAAGGAGGACGACCCCTGCCGGGATCTCAGCCCGGAGGAGGTCGAGCGCCGTCTGAAAGCCGGCGACCCCTATGTCATCCGACAGAAGATACCCCATGAGGGTGTGACCACCTTCCACGATGAGATATTCGGGGATATCGCCGCGCCCAACAACGACCTGGATGACCAGGTGCTGATAAAGCGCGACGGACTGCCCACATACAACTTCGCCAATGTCATTGACGACCATCTGATGGGCATAACCCACGTTGTGCGCGGTTCGGAGTATCTGTCATCCGCGCCGAAGTATAACCTGCTGTACGAGGGCTTCGGCTGGGAGATACCCAAATATGTCCACTGTTCACCCGTTATGCGTGACGCCCATAACAAGATGTCAAAACGCCACGGCGACCCCTCATACGAGGATCTCATCGAGCAGGGCTACCTATCTGAGGCTGTGGTGAACTACGTTGCGCTTCTGGGCTGGAGCCCCGGCGGCGAACAGGAGATATTTACCATAGATGAGCTCAAGAAGATATTCAATATCTCCGGAATATCCAAATCCCCCGCCATCTTTGACATAGCCAAGCTGACCTACTTCAACAGCGAGTACATCCGTGCCATGGAGCCCGCACAGTTCGCAAAAGAGGCGGAGCCCTATATAAGCCAGTCTATTAGCAATCCCGAGATCGATCACGCGGCTGTGGCCGCTCTTCTGCAGCAGCGCTGCGAAAAGCTCACCGATATCCCCGAAAAGATCGACTTCTTCAATGAGCTGCCGGAATACAGCATCGACCTGTACACCCATAAAAAGTCCAAAACTAATCCCGAGGTCTCCAAGGCCATGCTTGAGGCGGCCATACCCGCGATTGAAGCCCTTGACAGCTGGAGCGACGCCGCTATTCAGGAGACTCTTACCGGTCTCGCCGCTTCTCTTGAGGTCAAAAACGCCACCCTCATGTGGCCGGTCCGCATCGCCCTGGCAGGAAAGGCGGTCACCCCCGGCGGAGCTGTTGAGATTTGCCGGATCCTTGGCAAGACTGAGGCCGTCAGACGTATGAAATGCGGGCTGGACATGCTCAGCGCAAACGCATAACAAGCCAAACTATGTGTAGAATACATATACGTCATATCCTGCTCACGGGTCTTGTTCTTACCCTGCTTGTCGCTCTCTGCGCCTGCGGCGTAAGGTATCAGTCTCACTCGGCACCTGACATCGGCGCTTCGAATGCTACTGACAGCGATACTGCAGGCAACACCGCTGAATCAAATGACGAGTCAGCCGTTGACGAAAGCCCTGTCGAAAGCGTATTCGGCGCTGACAACAGCGATGTCGTTGAAGTCATGGACGAACAGGAGGAGTTTCCCGCTGAGATGCAGAACAGTGTGGATAAGGATTCCATGGTATTCTCTGTAGATGGAACACTGGGCAGCGGCGCAAGCTACAGCCTGACCCTGGATTTCAGCAAATATTCATCTGAGCCCACGGCAGGAGGGATGCGATATTATCTGCAGTCCGACCCCGACACCTTCATAGATATCAATTACGTGTCAGGACAAAGCGCCGGGGAGCATATTAAAGCCATTCCGGACGCATATTTAAACGGCGCAATCGCAGAATTTCCGGGTGATAAAAGCATTCGAGCTCTCGATATCGAGGCTGAGCATGTCACCGGGAATGACTCTGAAAGCAATATCGAGGCATGGGTCACAGATGTACCCGGCGGCTGCGCGGAATTTGTACTTATGTGGCCCGTGAGCGGCAGTCCCTCGGAATTATACTCGGCCGTCGACACTCTTGCAATCACATTTTGACAACCATTTTATTCAGCGAATTTTTCACCCCTTTTCGGCAACTATAGACCGTAAAGGGGTGTTTTTTGCCTCCGACCAAGAATAGATCGTTTGCCGCCGCTTTAAAAAGGTGGTAGAATGGAGTTAAAATATGTACATCTGCAGACGTTCCGCAATCCGCATAATATGTTACGCTCTGGCCCTTGTAGCCGTGATGGGCGAGTTTATATATTTAGAGCGCAGCCGTGAGCTCACGTATCTCAATTCCACGGAGAACGGCTATTACCACGCTTTCGCCGAGCTTGTTGACTCTATTGGAGAGCTGAATACGGCCCTGCAAAAGTGCCGCTATTCGTCTACGCCGCCCATGATAAACAGCTGCTGCGCAGATATATACGCCTGTTCCGTATCCGCACAGGCGGCAATGGGGCAGCTCCCCTTTTCCGGCTATGAGTACGATATAATCTCCAGCTTTGCGGCAAGAGCAGCGGACCTGGCAATGTGTCTTTCCAAAAGCTCCGCTCAGGGCAATAAACTCAGTCGGGAGGAACTGGGGGCCATTGAGGACTACGCTGCAACTGCAGAACAGATGCAAAAGGAGCTGACAGAATTTTTCGACCGAGTGGATGAGGGCAGCATTGCCCTTCACGGTACAGAGGATGATGACAGCGGAATTATGACTCTGTCACAGGGCTTTGAGTCACTTGAGCAGAAGCTGAGGGTTCTGCCCGACTTCTGTTATGACGGGGCCCTGTCCCCTGACGTCTCTGAGAGAAAAGCAAAGCTCATTGAGCAGGAGGAGCTTGTATCCCCCGAGGACGCGATAAAGAAGGCCGCGGATTTCATGGACATTTCTCCGGACCGCCTGGAGATCTCATCACGGCATGAGGGCAGCCTGCCGGTATACTGCATAAGCTATTTAAACGGCTCGCGGATGGTGGACATCACCCGGCACGGTGGAAAAGTCGTCTATTTTACGGACTCCTATGTCCCGGGTACGCCCGTGTATTCAGACGGAGAAGCCAGAGAGATAGCGGAGTCCTTCCTGAAAAACAAGGGCTATGACGCGATGACACTTATAGAATCCACGTTCAGCGGCGAGTACGCTTCATTTATATTTGCCCCTCTTGAGGATCAGATACTCTGCTATCCGGACTATGTAAAGGTCAATGTTGCTCTGGATTCCGGCAGAATCACCGGTTTTGAGGCGCTGAACTATGTCAGCTTCCACTGTACAAGGCAGATGCCGGAGATAAAAGTCAGCGAAGAGGACGCCGCTGCAATGCTTTCACCGGACTTAGGGATCATATCTCACAGACTTGCCGTCATACTCAGTGACGGGTTAAATGAGCTGCTCTGCCACGAGTTCCGCTGCAGGGCATCGGACGGATCCGAGATGATAGTGTATATCAACGCCGTCACCGGCGTCGAGGAGGAGATAAAGCCTCTTGGCGCCGGACGATCCTATGAGGTCATATAGCATTAGTCGCTTATATTAATGAACTAAATTGGCATGGCTCACATGAGCCATGCCAATTTAGTAATCGTTATTCTGTTTAAATAAATAAAGGTTCCGGGAGGAATTACTCATCGGCGTCAATTGGAGCGTCATCCTCAATTTCCTGTTCAGCGTCTGAATAGCTGTCAAACAACTGCGAGTCAGGGGCCGGCGCGGTACCGTTGACATACTGCATCTCCTGCCACTGCTGTTTGGTGATAAGAACAGCTCTGGGCTTGGCGCCCTCGAATTTACCTACTATGCCCCGCTCCTCCATCTGGTCCACAAGCCTCGCGGCCCTGGAGTAGCCCAGCTTAAGTCTGCGC
Organism: Oscillospiraceae bacterium; assembly: GCA_017405545.1. Taxonomy (GTDB): domain Bacteria; phylum Bacillota; class Clostridia; order Oscillospirales; family Oscillospiraceae; genus RGIG2311. The sequence goes on from JAFRAF010000285.1 coordinate 4,346, forward strand.
TGAAGCATGGAGACAGAGGCCTGTCCCATCTCGATTACCACTTCGACGGCCTGTGGCAGCAGAGGATCGCTGTCGTCGTCCCTGTCGTTTTCTATTTCGGCCGCATTACTGCTGCCGCTGCTCTTCTCTGCCGCGGCTTTTTCTATCTGAGCGATAACGTCCTCAGCGTAGTCCACGGTGCCGTTGTCCTTGATAAAGTCGATGATGCGCTCCCGCTCGTCGTCTGATACCCACGTACCCTGCAAACGGACGGGCTTGGAGGAGCCCACGGATTTGAACAGCATATCGCCGTTGCCCACTAACTTTTCCGCGCCGCCCTCGTCCAGAATGATGCGGGATTCAAGGGCGGAGGCCACCTTCAGGGCTATACGCGAAGGGATATTGGCCTTCATA
>JAFRAF010000286.1 GCA_017405545.1 Oscillospiraceae bacterium
CCTGCTCCGATGCGGAGATCCGCTATGAGCTGATGCATCGCGCCGAAGACCTGCTCATGAGCACCGGCTGCATCTGCCCGCTGTATTACTACACCGACATCTATATGCTCGACAGCAATGTCGACGGCTTCTTCTCCAACCCCCTCGGATACAAGTACTTCATGTACTGCACCATGGGCTAAGCCTTACGGCATATAGACAGTTGAAAAGCGCATAACTCAGCGCCCCGAATGCCAAACGGCATTCGGGGCGCTTTTCATCTCCGCAGAACGCAGTCCTCCGACTAACAGGCCCTGTCCCGCGAATAAGGACAAATCCGATCGCAATATAATGGAGCAGGCGAACAGCCCGGTTCTATGGAGGTGTATATATGCTGTCAGCCGTATTTTCCCTTCTGCTCTCCTGCCCCGTATTTCCCCTGCGTCTGGACGGACAGGGCGGCTCCTTTCCCAGGCCCCTTAGCGCAAAGGATGAGCAGATGTATCTTGAGCGCTTTGCCGGGGGCAATCTGGAGGCCAGAAACATACTCATCGAGCGCAATCTGCGCCTCGTGGCCCACATCATAAAAAAATATTACACCCGCACAGCCGACACGGACGATCTCATATCCATCGGCACAATCGGCCTCATCAAGGGCATATCCACATACAAACCGGACAAATGCGCCCGTCTGGCCACCTACGCCAGCAGGTGCATTGAAAACGAGATACTCATGTACTTCCGCAGCATGAAAAAATCCGCTGGGGATCTTTCCCTGTCGGAGGCTATAGACTCGGACGGGGACGGGGGCAAGCTCTCACTCATGGACGTCATCAGCGTCGACGGGGACATGCTGGAGGACATAAGCGCCGTTGAGACTCAGGCGGCCCTGCGCAGATACATGGACGAGGAGCTGGAGCCCCAGGAGCGGGAGATACTCGCCCTGCGCTACGGTCTGGGGGGCGGCGGGCCCATGACCCAGAAGGAGGTGGCCGCCATATGCTCCATAAGCCGCAGCTACGTCTCACGGATAGAGAAAAAAGCCATCGAAAAGCTGCGGCGGCGCTTTGAAAAGGACGGCTGAAACGGCCCCGGCATAAATTCTCCTTATTGCGAAACATGCTCCGCCGTGGTAAAATTTATATAACTATACATTAGCGCCGCGAAAGGAGAATCGCCATGATGAAACGCACATTCGCCCTGCTGCTTGTACTGGTCCTGTGCGCGGGACTGGTCCCCGGGGCTCTGGCCATCGCCCCGGAGGAGGTGCACAACTCCGATACATATCTGCGCACCAACTACAGCGATGACAACTATGTGGAGCTGAGGATAGACGGCAGCGTGCTGCACATAAACGGCGTGCTGGATATCCCCGGGCTTGATTCGATCTGGGCGCGGTCATGGATAACCTATTCAGAAAAAAACGGAAACAACACTATTATTACGGAAAAGGAAACAGATGAAAAAGATTTCTCCGCCACTGCCGGAAAACCTTTTTCCCTTTCTCTGCAGCTCGGGTCAAAACCGGGTGAACCGGCAGAGCAAATTGGCTTATATTTTCACACCCCAAATAATAATACTGATGATTTGTACCATGGTTTCACAGGTGATATATTCATTGAGTCCACAGCGCAGGGATACCGCTTCCTCAGTCTCCTTGTACAGGACAACAATCTGGCTATAGAGAAGCAGTGGATAAATCCCGCTGATTACCTGAATGACGACATACCCGACTCCGTGCGGGCCAAGTCCAATGAGATAGTGGGCAATGAGACGGACGAGTACAAGAAGGTCAAGCTGCTGCACAACTGGGTGGCAAAAAACATCTATTATGATTATGACGATTATTATCACCACATACCCACAAAACTCGACCCGGCAGGGGTACTGGAGACCCGCCGGAGCGTCTGCGCCGGCTATGCGAATCTGCTGCGCGCCCTGATACAGGCCCAGGGCATACCGGCCATGTACAACATCTGTCTTACCGGCACATATCCAGGTTATGCAACATTAGAATCTAGTCACGCCTATACAGAGGCCTTTGTAAACGGCCGCTGGGTGCGCATGGACGCCACCTGAGACAGCGGCAACAGCTACGAATACGGAGAGTTTTCTTCCGGAATGAGCAGCTCGCATTATTTTGATATCACAACCGAGCTGCTGGCAATGAACCACGTCCTGCTCAG
>JAFRAF010000287.1 GCA_017405545.1 Oscillospiraceae bacterium
TGATATACTGGACAATACCGGTGTGCATCCGGAGTCATATACAGCGGCGGAGCGGCTGCTCAAGCTGTGCGGCTACAGTCTGGACGACGTCAGAAAGGCTAAGGTGGACGAGCTTATAAGCAGGCTTGACAGTATTGAAGCGAAGCGCGTCACCGAGTACTGCGGAGCGGGCATGCCGACCATAAGGGATATCGCTCAGGAGCTCATGAAGCCGGGGCGCGACCCCAGAGACGAGCTGCCCCCCACAATGCTAAGAACCGACGTTTTGGATATAAAAGATTTAAATCCGGGAATGATAATGAGGGGCACGGTCAGGAATGTGGTGGATTTCGGTGCGTTTGTGGATATAGGCGTACATCAGGACGGGCTGGTTCACATATCCGAGCTGTCTGATTCTTTTGTTAAGCATCCCTCACAGGTCCTTAAGGTCGGAGATATAGTCGATACGCTTGTTCTGTCCGCGGATCCGGATAAAAAAAGAATTTCCCTCAGTATAAGGCAGGTAAAAAAATGAGCAACAGATTAAAAAATGAGAGTTCCCCATATCTTCTTGCGCACGCGGACAACCCCGTTGACTGGTATCCCTGGGGGGATGAGGCCTTTGAAGCGGCAAGGCAGCAGAACAAGCCGCTCTTCGTAAGCATAGGCTATTCCTCTTGTCACTGGTGCCATGTCATTGCGGCGGAGTCATTCAGCGACATTGAAGTCGCGGAGAAAATAAATCGGGGGTTTATTCCCATAAAGGTGGATCGGGAGGAGAGGCCGGATATAGACGCTGTCTACATGTCCGTATGCCAGTCCGCCACCGGCTCCGGCGGCTGGCCCCTTACCATACTGGCGCTGCCCGACGGAAGGCCCTTCTATCTTACAACCTATCTTAACAAGAGCGGCATGCTCGCCATGCTGGACGCGGCTGAGACCCTCTGGCAGACGCAGCGGTACTCTCTAATCGACGCATCGGTGCACATCCTGGAAAACATGTTAAACGGCATGGAGGTATTCTCCGAATATTCACGAAAGGATGAGCTTGACCGCACTTGCTTTACCCAGCTGAACAGAAGCTATGACAGACAATGGGGCGGCTTCGGCAGAGCGCCGAAATTCCCTATGCCCTGTCGTCTCCTGTTCCTTATGGACTACTGGGAGAGAAACGGTGAAGAGCGGGCCCTGGATATCGTGGAGCAGACCCTTATCCGCATGTACAGAGGGGGCGTATTCGACCACATCAGCGGCGGCTTTTTCAGGTATTCCACCGACAGCAAGTGGATGGTCCCCCATTTTGAAAAGATGCTATACGACAACGCCATGCTTTTGTGGGTCTATTCCAGGGCGTATGCAATAACTGGCCGGGCGCTTTTCAAAAAGGCGGCGGAGGCAACAGCCGATTATGTGCTGCGTGAGATGACGGGCAAAAGCGGAGAGTTCTATTCAAGCCAGGACGCGGACAGAGGCGGCAGCGAAGGCGCTCACTATATGCTTGACGAAAAAGAGCTTGGCCGGGTCTTTTCTGAAGAAGACGCCGGGGAGCTCTGTTCCTGGTTTTGCGTCCGCGGAAGCGGTATAGCCAATCTGATAGACAATCCGGACTATGAGACGGTTCCCGACAGTGTGGAAAGAACGCGTGCCGACCTGTGCTCGCGCAGGACAGAGCTCAGGACCATGGGCCGGGATGACAAGGTGTTGACCGCATGGAACAGCTTGATGATAACAGCCCTCAGCAAGGCCGCCGGATACCTTAACAGGGACGATTACCGCGCTGCCGCCGAAAGGGCCTGCGGCTATGTGATGGATAATCTGTTTGACGGTGAAACGCTCTATGTTTGCAGCAGAGATTCGCTCAGGTCAGTTCCGGGTATGGCCGAGGACTACTGCTTCCTCGCGATGGCGCTGATCGAACTGGGGAGAACAAAACAGGCGCGTGATATTACGGATAAACTCCTGGAGCATTTCTTTGACAGGGAAAACGGCGGCCTGTACCTGTACGCGGACAATGTCCCTCCCCTGTTCCTCAGACCCAAGGAGACCGCGGACAGCGTGCTGCCCTCCGGCAACTCCGTTCTTATACAGGTTCTCAACGCCCTGTCCGAGGGGAGTGAGGACGACTCATTCAGTGACGCTCTGAGGCTTCAGAGAAGGTTTATGGAAGCGGCGGCGGCCAGATATCCCGCCGGTTCTGCATATGCTGTCTCGGCACTGACGAAAAACAATTGATAATTGCTTAAATACAACTAAACCAGAGGGCGAACAGATGTTGAAAACTGTCCGCCCTTTGTTATTTTGCTCAAAAAATGTGTTAAAAAGGCTTGAAAAATTATATCTGACAGAAAAAAGGATTTGGGAGATTTACGTCGTATAGAGATATAAGACAAAAAACTGGAGGGTAATCCGTGGTCAAGTACAGAGAAAAACGTGAGGAACTGGAAAAAGCGACTCTCTCTCAGTTCGATTCCCTGTCGGCCTGTTCCAGGGGCCGGGAAAGGGCTGAGGAGGAGTGTACAGTCAGGACATGTTTTCAGCGGGATATTGACCGCATAACCCACTCTAAGGCTTTTCGGCGCTTAAAGCAAAAGACACAGGTCTTTCTCAGACCGGAAAACGACCATTATCGAACAAGGCTTACCCATACCCTCGAGGTGTCCCGCATTGCCCGCACGATTTCAAGAGCGCTGGAGCTCAATGAGGATCTGACTGAGGCTGTGGCGCTGGGCCATGATCTGGGACATACGCCCTTCGGACACGCGGGCGAGGCCGCCCTTAACAGGCTTTTATCTGATGTGGGCGGTTTCAGGCATTATGAACAGAGCCTGAGAGTTGTGGAGCGACTTGAAAAAGACGGCGAGGGTCTGAACCTCACATGGGAGGTCCGGGACGGGATACTGCGGCACACGAATGACCCGCTGGCGGCTACCCTTGAGGGGCGCGTGGTACGTCTGGCGGACAGGATAGCGTATATTAACCATGACATTGATGACGCAATGAGAGCAGGCGTCCTCAGGGAAAAAAGCATACCTGAGCGCTTTACGTCGGTCCTTGGTCACAGGTACAGCCAGCGCATAGATACCATAACGAAAAATGTAATTGAAAACAGCTATGGAAAAAACCAGGTGGTGTACAGCCCCGACATGCATGAGCTGATGGAGGATTTCCACGACTTCATGTTTGAAAATGTGTACCGTGACCCGGTTGCCAAGCGTGAGGAATCGAAAGTCGACGGAATAATATCCGGCATTTTCAACCATTACCTGGATAAACCTGAGGAGTTGCCCCCCGAGTATCTGATTATTGCCTTCAATGAAGGTCTGGAGCGGGCTGTCGGGGACTATGTTTCCGGGATGACGGATGAATACGCCGTGAGCATTTTTACAAAACTGTTTGTTCCGGCCCCATGGACAAATGCAGGGGCGTATTAGAGCGGGTTAATTGGAAATAATGTATATGACCCGGATAAATATTACATGCCCCGTATTTGAGACCGCTGTTATGAAAGGAGTGGCACATGGCTTTCAGCGAGAGCTTTCTTGATGAACTGACAGCGAGAAACGATATAGTGTCCGTGGTATCGGAATATGTGCAGCTTACAAAACGCAGCGGTTCAAACATGTTCGGCCTGTGCCCCTTTCACAGTGAAAAGACGCCTTCGTTTTCCGTATCCCAGGACAAGCAGATATACCACTGCTTCGGCTGCGGTAAAGGCGGCGGGGTCATCAGCTTTATAATGGAGATCGAGAACCTCAGTTTCACTGATGCCGTTCACCTTCTGGCGAAGCGAGCCGGAATGACGGTGCCGGACGATGATACGCCTGCAGCTTTGAAGGAGCGCAGATCGAGACTTTTGGAGCTGTCAAAAAGCGCGGCCCGCTTCTATTACAACCTGCTGTCGACTCCTAAGGGCTCCACTGCGGTGGAGTATATAAACAGGCGCGGCATTTCAAAGGAAATGGTCAGGCATTTCGGACTGGGCGCGGCGCCAAACGAGTGGAACTGTCTGTCAGACGCCATGATGGCTGAGGGCTGGACAGCGGACGAGCTGCTTGAATCCGGTCTCGCCAAGAAAGGGCGCAGAGGCGGACTGTATGACACCTTCAGGAACAGGCTCATGTTCCCGGTGATAGATGTAAGAGGGAGCGTGATAGGCTTTTCAGGCCGCATTTTGGACGATGTCGAGCCGAAATATCTGAACTCCCCGGACACGATGATATTCAATAAGAGCAGGAACCTCTTTGCTCTGAATCTTGCCAAAAAGAGCAGGCAGAACAGGCTTATTCTTGTTGAGGGCAACATTGATGTTGTCAGCCTCCATCAAGCGGGCTTTGACTGCGCTGTGGCCTCACTGGGCACTTCCCTCACCCCTGATCAGGCCCGGCTTATGACGCGCTATACACAGGAGGTGGTCATCGCGTATGACTCAGACACAGCCGGCGAAAAGGCCGCTAAACGCGCCATAGGGATATTGGAGAATGTGGGCCTTAATGTTAAAGTCCTAAAAATGGATGGGGCCAAGGACCCGGACGAGTATATAAAAAAGAAGGGCGCCGACGCTTTCTCTCTGCTCCTTGACAAGAGCGAAAACCACATTGATTATCTGCTCGGGTCTGTGAGCTCAAAATACGTCCTTGATACCGAGGACGGCCGCATAGCTTTCTTCCGGGAGGCGGCGGAGCTTTTGAGCGACATTGGAAACGCTGTGGAGCGGGAGGTCTACAGCGACCGGGTCGCACAGCTCGCGGGGGTATCCAGGGACGCGGTGAAGCTTGAGGTCAATAAGATACGGCGGAGACGGGCCGAGGCCATGAGAAAGAAAACGGAGCGGAACGAGACCCGCCCCACTCTTAACCTTCAGCCGTCTGACAGAGCGATACGCTACGAAAACCCGGCATCCGCCGTTGCGGAGGAGGGCGTCATAAAGCTGCTCATGAGCGAGCCGGAGCTTATTAACAGCTGCGGCGCATTAAGCGGAGAGGACTTTACCTCTGAATTCCTGGGAAAAACCTATGATTACATAAAGGAAGAGCTGAAAAAGGGCAGATCGCCGAGCCTTGCGGCCCTTACAGGGCTTCTGGACGCTCCCGCGATTTCCAGACTGACCGAGATAATTCAGCGCCCGGAGGTACCCGGGCGGCGTGAGCAGGCTCTGACGGATTATATTGAGAAGATCAGGGCGGAAAAGCTCAGAAAAACCGATAAAGAAGATCTATTGACGATAATGAGTAAATACAGACAGACGAAAGGGTTTGGTGGATAAAAATGCCTACTAATGATAAAAGCAGGGCCAGCGATAAGAGCAAGGCAAACGCTAAAGCAAAAGAAACAGAGGTTAAGGAGATCGCTGACGTCGTCATCGATTGTGATGAAGTCGAAAAGAAGATATTATAAAGGACGCCCCGGAGCATGAGGAACACTGTGACTGCTGCCCCGAGGCTGACAGCGGTCATCAGTCCAAGGACCCGAGCAAAATGACCTGTCAGGAGCGACTGAATGCGCTTTTGGAGCTGGGTAAGAGCAAGGGCACACTCTCTTCCAAGGAGCTCCTTGACGTGCTTGAATATATGAACCTCAGCCAGGAGCAGATAGACAAGTTCTATGACGCTCTTGAAGCGCTGAACATAGATATCAGCGAGGACGGCATGGGCGTCCTCGCAGACGACAACGACATTGCTCCGGAGATAGAAGAGCTTGAGGAGATAGAGGAGCTTGAGGAGATAGCCAAAGAGGAGATCGCCGACAACGACGCCTTTATGGACAGCTTCAGCATTGACGACCCCGTGCGCATGTATCTTAAGGAGATAGGCAAGGTCAATCTTCTCACCGCCGAGGAGGAGGTGGAGCTTGCCATACGCATGGCCAACGGCGACGAGGAGGCCAAGCACCGCATGGAGGAGGCCAATCTCAGGCTGGTGGTAAGCATAGCGAAGAGATATGTGGGCCGCGGCATGCTCTTCCTGGACCTCATACAGGAGGGTAATCTAGGCCTTATCAAGGCCGTTGAGAAGTTCAACTACACCAAGGGATATAAATTCTCCACCTATGCCACCTGGTGGATTCGCCAGGCCATCACCCGCGCCATCGCCGATCAGGCCAGGACCATTCGTATCCCCGTACACATGGTCGAGACCATAAACAAGGTCATACGCGTATCCAGACAACTGTTACAGGAGCTGGGACACGACCCCACCCCAGAGGAGATAGCAGCCGAGATGAATATGCCGGTGGACAAGGTCCGCGACATCCTCAAGATAGCCCAGGAGCCCGTTTCACTGGAGACGCCTATAGGTGAAGAGGAGGATTCACACCTGGGTGATTTCATCCCGGACGAGGACGCATCCGAGCCGGCCGAGGCCGCGTCCTTTACTCTGCTCAAGGAAGCCCTTTCTCAGGTGCTGTCCACCCTCACCCCCAGGGAGGAAAAGGTCCTGAGGCTGCGCTTCGGGCTTGAGGACGGCAGAACGCGCACTCTGGAGGAGGTCGGCAAGGAATTCGACGTCACCCGTGAGCGTATACGTCAGATAGAGGCAAAGGCGCTGCGCAAGCTCAGGCACCCCAGCCGCAGCAAAAAGCTCAAGGATTTCCTCAGCTGATTATTAAAACACTCTGGGCAAGTCGCTACTTGCCCTGTTGTCCTGTGTAGGACTGTTATACTTGAGCTGCTTGTACTCATTTTGAATTATACAGGATGGCATTATATGAGATTTATTCACTGCTCTGACATACATCTCGACTCAAAGATGGAGTCGAATTTTCCGCCCGATAAGGCGAGACAGCGCAGACAGGAACTGCTTGACAGATTTGAGGCAATGGCGGATTACGCCAGGCATGAGGGCGTTGCCGCTGTCCTTATTGCCGGGGACCTGTTCGATACTCCCCTGCCCTCACGGCGCACCGTATCGCGTCTGCAGGTGATATTTGAGAAATACAGCGACCTGGACTTTTTGTATCTTAAGGGCAACCACGACCTGGATTATGACTACGCGGATTTTCCCGATAACTTCAGGATATTTCCGGACGACGGCTCATGGGGATATTTTGAATACGTTGATGTGACTGTTGCCGCTTCGGTATCAGCAAATTCCCCCGGCCTGAGCCTTGACGCTGACAGAATAAACATTGTTATGCTCCATGGTCAGGAGGTTAGCTCTCCTAAAAACGATGCCCAGATGATTGCTCTGCCTGATTATACGGGCAAAAAAATAGACTATCTCGCCCTCGGCCACATCCACAGCTATAAGCAGCAGAGGCTGGATGAAAGAGGCGTATACTGTTATTCAGGCTGCCTTGAGGGACGCGGCTTTGACGAGTGCGGGGATAAGGGCTTTGTTCTCCTTGAAACCGGGACGGATGGGATAAGTAGCAGATTTATCACCTGGTCTCTAAGGAGAGTCTTTGATATCGACGCAGATATCAGTGATGCAAACACGGCTTATGAGTTGGAGGGCAAGCTGGTCTCTTTACTGGATTCTGTGAGAGAAAAAGACATGGTGAGGATAACTCTCACGGGTACATACGGCAGGGATACATATAAGGATCTGGATCACCTCGAGGCTCTGTTGAGAGACAGAGTATGGTTTGCGGCCCTTCGTGATGAATCCCGTATCCGTGTGGACCCCGCGGAGTATATGGGGGATATATCCCTTAAGGGTGAGTTTATCCGTCTTGTAATGGCGTCGGACATGAGTGAAAGCGACAAATCGGCGATAATAAGCTGTGGCCTCAAAGCCCTTGCGGGGGAGGATGTGGACATATGAGAATACTGCGCTGTCATATCGAGAGCTTCGGCTGTCTCGAAAACTATGACATCAATTTTGAAGACGGCTTAAACACCATACTTGAAGAAAACGGCTGGGGAAAGAGCACTCTTGCCGTATTTATTAAAGCGATGCTGTACGGCCTGCCGAATAAAACGAGAGATTTGAACACAAATGAACGAAAAAAATACGCCCCCTGGAGCGGAGGCGTCTTCGGCGGTTATCTGGAGTTTGAGGCGGGTGGCAAAAGCTACAGAGTAGAGCGCTTCTTCGGCGCCAGCGAAAAAAAGGACAGCTTCTCGCTTTTCGATATGGACAGCGGCAAGCTAAGCGGGGACTTCGGTGAAGACCTGGGCTTTGAGTTGCTAGGCATAGACAGTGAGGCCTTTGAGCGCAGCATATATATCTCGCAGCGCATCATACCTCTGAGCACGGATAATAAGAGCATAAACGCGAAGCTGAACGGCCTGATAAAGGATGAGGACGACATACGCTCCTTTGATTTGGCCTCCAAAAAGCTTGAAAGCAGGAGAAAGTTTTACTCTGTATCGGGAGGCCGCGGGGCGATAGCAGATACGGAAAAGGATATTGCAAGACTGTCAAGAGATATCGATGATATAAACAACAAGATATCCCTTATTTCAGATAAAAAGTCCCGAATTAACGGGATGCGCGGGGATATCACAGAATTTGACAAGGAGCTTCAAAAGCTCAGGGAGGGCATTGAAGCAGGGGCTGCGGCTGAGAGCAGAGCGGCGCTGGTCTCCCATTATGAGGCGCTTTATAAAAAGAGAGATGAGCTCAAGTCCGAACTCAGCGGATTTGCGGATGTGTACGCTTCAGCTCTGCCGGATCTGGACAGACTGATGGACATGAACACGGATATGCTCTTGGAGATATCCGCCGCTGATTCCGCAATGCCCGGACCTGAGGATATCGAAAAACTCAAGGTCCTTCGGGAGAGAGCGGAGAATGCGCCGTCACCCCGGGATGCCGACGCATATATAGATTCGCTGAATAAACTTGATGAGCTGGCCGACAGGGCCTCGGCACTGGAGAATGAGATAGGACGCGCCGATGCGGCACAGCGCAAAAAAACAGGTCTCTTCCTCCCCTGTTCGCTTATCGTATTGTGTATTGCTGTATGCCTGTATGCCTTTACGCGCAGCACGCCGGCGCTTATAGGCGCCCTGGCGCTTTCGGTTGTTCTCGTGCTTGTATGGCTGCTGAACAGAAACAAAAACACCCATGCCGATGCGGACGCAGAGCTGGAAGGCATCCTTAAGAGTGTCAGTCAGTTATCGTCACGGACGGCTGATTTTGCCGACAGATACGGCATCGAGCACGGTCGTGATGGTATATCCGCGGTTTTAAAGCTGGCTGAGGCGGGCAGCGAGTACAGCGAATACAGAGAAGAGATAGACAGACGCAATTTCCTCGCCGGAAGTCACAGAGACCGGGCGGCGGCTATAAACGCCGACATAATGGGTGAACTGGGAGAGCTTTGCCCAGAATCCCAGCGGGATTATTCAAAGCTTATTCTGAGTATCAGAGACAAAAGCGCGGAA
>JAFRAF010000036.1 GCA_017405545.1 Oscillospiraceae bacterium
AGGGATTTGTCGGTCCTGTCCTCGATGGCGGCGCTGACCGTCAGCTCATCGATGAACGATCCGGACTCCAGACAGCGGTAGAGGAAGGTCACTACAGCGCCCCGGGGACAGTCCGTGGTGTTGTTCACGCTCAGATTCACGCCGAAGGGCAGGTGATTTGAGTCATAGGACCATGTGGCGGCCTCCCCATCCCAGCCGTCCTCGCCGTGATTCTTGGTCCGGTACAGGAAGGTTATCATATGTTGGGTGCTGAGGGTTGAGTAGGGTGAGAAGTGCGTGGCGTCGGTGCCCTTGGTTATGCCCTGCTCCACCGCCCAGAGTACGGGCTTGTACCAGTACTCGTCGGCCTTGATGTCCTCGAAGGGATTCAGGGTGCTCTTGGGTTCGGGGCAGCCCATAGCCCGCCACAGGAAGGTGACGCACTGGCCCCTCGTGACTGTCTGCTCGGGGCCGAAATGTGTGGCGTCCATGCCGTTTGTTATCTGGGGCTGGGCATAGTAGGCCCAGAGCACCGGCCCGAAGCAGTAGTCCGCCTCCGACACGTCCTCAAAGGGGTTGGGCTTTGACTGGGAGGAGGGGGCGATGCTCACATACTGCACATTCGCGTCGGACAGGGGAGAAGTCCCATCCCAGTCGGAGGCGTCGCTGCCGCTGCGGTCGCTGCCCAGCTTCACGGCGGGGGTCTCAGGGTAAGCGCTGAGTATGGGCTCCTTGCTGAAGGCCATGCTCGGGCTCTCGCCCGTACCTCCGGGGAGCCCGGCTCCGACCCTTACCACGCCGCCGTCTATGACGATATTGCCTTTCCAGGTCCAAATGCCGTAATTGTGTGAATCTGTGGGGGTCTCAACATCCGTGATTACCTGACCTCCGTGGATTGCAACGCCGAAGTAGCCGTTGATGCCGCCGCGCATGCGGTTGGCAGCGCCGCCGGTGGCGTGGATGCTGCCGCTTTCGATGACGACCTTGTTCAGAGCCTCTATGGCGTAGCTGTCGCCGTACATGCCCGTGCCGCTTTTGACGGTGAGACTTCCGGGACCTCTGAAGGTTATCTGGCGTCCGGAGCTGATGCCATATGTATTGAACTCGTGATAGGGACTCTCAACCCGGTTGTCGCCGATGAGCTCAATGGTGATGTCCGACAGGGACTTGCCGTAGATCTGTTCGTATTGATTCCAGTTTTCAATGTGTATGCCGTAGGAGTAGTTTTTATCATAGGCCTGCCCCACAATGTTAGCGTTGTTAAGGGTCAGCGTGGCGCTGTCCGGATCATAGCTGACGGTGCCGTCCCCCAGCACGTCGTCCTTGTTCTCATTCGTTATCCAGGTGCCCGCGATCCAGATGTGGTAGGGGTATCCCTCTTCATCCGCCTGCGCCGTTACGGCGAAAAGGGGGAAAAGGCTGAGCACAAGGGCAAGAGCGAGCAACGTAGACGCTATTCGTTTTTTCATTGATCCGTCCTCCTTTTTGTAATCCTGAGCAGTTAGACACTTTTTCCTGATTATAGCACATTTATTGGCAAAATAAAGCGAAAAAATGCATTTTTCAATGGAACACCGGCTGAGGGCCGCTTTTTGATATGCCCCGCGGGCCGTCTTGACAAAGAGCCTAAGAAAGATATGCAATGCGCCCTTAAAATTGCCGTAATGCCTATTGCAAATGTCGGCGGCTTTTGATACTATTTTATCGGAAATAGCATCATAATCGATCCAGTGATACCGGGTCTGCTTTTCGTTTGCATCGCGGCACATTGGAAGCTGTGGATAATCACGGGGGCTGCTTTACTGTTTGCCCGCGTTTTTTGTAGCCGGATTTTTTCGTGGGAGGGCGCATAAATGGTTGAACAAAGCATTGAGTTTATCCGGGAGTTCGATCCGGAGATAGGAGAAGTCATAGCCCTTGAGCTGGGCAGGCAGAGAGATAATATCGAGCTTATCGCGTCTGAGAATATCGTCAGCCGGCGTGTCTTGGCGGCCGCGGGCAGCGTTTTGACCAACAAATACGCCGAGGGCTATCCGGGCAGGCGCTACTACGGCGGCTGTGAGTTCGTGGACGTTGCGGAGAATATATGCATAGAGAGGGCCAAAAAGCTCTTTAACGCCGGTTTTGCCAATGTGCAGGCCCATTCCGGCTCACAGGCCAACTGCGCCGTGTATATGGCCCTGTGCAAGCCCGGCGATACGGTGCTGGGCATGGACATGAGCCACGGCGGGCATCTCACCCACGGCAGTCCGGTGAACTTCTCCGGCAAGATATACCATATGGTGTCCTACGGCTGCGACCCGGAGACGGGCTGCATAGACTATGACAAAATGCGCAGCCTTGCCCTGGAGCACAGGCCCAAAATGATCATCGCCGGCGCTTCCGCCTATCCCAGATTCATTGACTATGAGGCATTCAGGGACGTGGCGGACGAGGTGGGCGCGTACCTCATGGTGGACATGGCCCACGTGGCGGGCCTTGTGGCGGCGGGCGAGCACCCCAACCCCATGCCATACGCCCATGTCGTCAGCTCCACTACACACAAGACCCTGCGGGGACCCCGGGGCGGACTTCTGCTCACCAACGACCCGGACATCGCAAAAAAGATCAACAGCGCCATATTCCCCGGCTGTCAGGGCGGACCCCTGATGCACATAATAGCCGCCAAGGCCGTGGCTTTCGGCGAGGCGTTGACCCCCGAGTTCAAGGCCTATCAACATCAGATAGTGCTCAACGCCAGGGCCCTTGCCGAGTCCCTGACCGACAGAGGCCTGAAGCTCGTCTCCGGCGGCACGGATAACCACCTCA
>JAFRAF010000288.1 GCA_017405545.1 Oscillospiraceae bacterium
ACGGCAGCCCCTGGTACCAGCCCTATGTCAACTATGCCATATCCAACAATATAATCAGCTCCTCCGACTTCTCCGACTACACGGCGAAGATAAGCAGGGCAGACATGGCGTATATCTTCTACCGCAGTTTGCCCACATCCGAATTCGGTGTTCTGAACAACATCTATAGCATTCCGGATGTGAACAGCGCACCCTCAAGGGATCAGAACTCCATACGCCAGCTCTACTACGCCGGCGTGCTGACAGGCAGCGACAGCTACGGCACCTTCAATCCAAACAACAACATAACCCGCGCAGAGGCTGCTGCCATAATCTCCAGAGTGGCCATCTCCACGGAGCGCAAGCAGGTTACCCTGCTGTACAAGGTCACTGACGGCATCGTCACCTTCGGAATTCCCCAGACAGGGCCTCTGAAAGAATCCACTTCTGACGGCAGCACCTTCCACTATGCGGACGGAGCCGCTGTACTGTCAACTGTGAAAAGAGTTTCCGATTCCAGCCTTAAGGGTTAGGATTTAACAAAAGCGATGACAGCCAGTGAAATAAAGACGTCAACCGAGAACAGAGGTGAGTACTCTGTATCGGTTACCAAGACCGCATTCGGAAGCATTAACGCCTATGTCATAAAAAGCAAAGCCAACGCCAGTGACGGCACAGTCATCGATACAGTGTCGATCACCTTCATAAGCGACAGCACTATGCATAACATTGTCATCGCCTGGGGCGTCAACGCCGACAAGAACCAGGTGCAGACAAACATCGACAACATCCTCGTTAACGGCCAGAAAGCAAACCCCGCCTACAGGCTCTATTAAGTCCGGCGGCAATAATAATCACCATAACACAGCAAAAAGCGGCTGAGCAAGTCTCAGCCGCTTTTGAAATCCTTATCTTTTTCCGCTATTTCCCGGGAAAAACGCTTCTACTCGGGCACGCGCCCGCCGCAGAGGTAGAACACGGTCAGGAGGCCCGGGCCTGTATGGGCTCCTATGACAACGCCCAGGCTGCCTATGTGTATCTCCCCCAGCTCGGGATGGGCGGCGCGGACCTGTTTCTTGACCCACCGGGCGTCCTCGATACAGTCAGCGTGGAGAATGAGCATCTCCTCACCGGCGGCGTCGACCTTGTCCAGATCAGATACCACGCTGTCTCTTATGGCGTTTAACGCGGCCTTGCGGCCCCGGGCCTTTTTGACCACGTCCAGTGTGCCCACGTCGGGCACATAGAGGACGGGCTTTATATTCAGCAGCGAGCCCACAAGGGCGGAGGCGTTCGACACGCGGCCGCCGCGCTTTAAGTAGTTCAAGTCGTCCACTGTAAAGCGGTGGGCGATTCTCAGTTTGTTCGCCTCTCCCCAGGCTATGACCTGCTCAAAGCTCTCCCCTGCCTCCATGCGCTTTACCATGCTCATCACGAGCAGGCCGAGTCCGCCGGAAATGCAGCGGGTGTCCATGACCACCAGCTTTCGATCCGGGTACTTTGACCGTATGTCCTCAGCGGCCCGGTTGGCGTTTTCAAAGGAGACGGACATCTTATCCGACATATCCATGAAGATGACGTCCTTGCCCGTGTCCAGCAGGCCCTTGAAGAATTCTCCGTACACGAATTCGTTTATCATGGAGGTCTTAAGGTCGTCTCCGTTTCTCATGCCCTTGAATATGGCCGCCCGGGACTCCTCCCTGCAGTCGTCCTGCTTTATCTCCCCGTTTACGGTAAATTCATAGCTGATAAAGGGGATATTGTGCTCATCCAGCCATGTGCGCGGCAGATCCGCGGTGGACGAGGTGGCTATCAAATACTCACTCATTCTCTTCTCCTTCATGCTGTTATTGCTTCTGCCGGATAAGTTCAGCGCGTAAAGAACGCACGGAACCGGCCCCTTGGACATCGCGAACAATGCCGGGCGCCTTGCGCGAGCCATATAATGGTATTATAGTTTCACACGCAAGTCAAGCACATGAAAGCGCGTACCGATTTGCGCTATATAAGGAACAATAATAATCAAGCCGCCTTTGTCAGGGACAAAAGCGGCTGCTTATATTTGCTTTGTAGTATCCCTGTTTTTGACACGCGTTTTATGGCCTTATCTGTTGTCGACCTTCTCGGGGAACATATCGTGCCGGCTGAGCCTGTCCCAGGCCACCTCCTCCCAGCGTGTGCCGGGCTTGCCGTAATTGCAGTAGGGGTCTATGGAGAGGCCGCCTCTGGGCAGGAATTTGCCCCAGACCTCAATGTACTTGGGGTCCATCGCCTTGATGAGATCCTTCATAATAACGTTGACCACATCCTCGTGGAAATCCCCGTGGTCACGGAATGAGAAGAGATAAAGCTTTAGGGATTTGCTCTCCACCAGCTTTTCATCCGGGACGTATGAGATTATGATGGTGGCAAAATCCGGCTGTCCCGTAATTGGGCAGAGGCTCGTGAACTCCGGACAATTGAACTTCACGAAGTAGTCGTTGCCGGGGTGCTTGTTGGAAAAAACTTCCAGTATATCCGGGTCGTAGTCCGCGCTGTAGCTCACCCTTTTTCCCCCAAGGATGGTTAGGTTTTCTCTGTCTCTCATTTCGCCCTCCGTTCTGATGCGCCGCCTTTTCGGTTACGCGCCTATCAAGTTGTATCTTATGTTATGGTCGTAGATGTCTATGCCCTCTTTGTTCTTGAGCCAGCCCACCACCCCGTATGTGACGGGGGTGAAGATTATCTCATAGCAGACCTTGAACAGGTACTGGTAGACTATCATACTCAGGACCACGGAATTGTCCATGGTGCCCCAGAAGGATATCATGATGAATATGACCGAGTCGAAGCCCTCGCCCACCAGGGTGGAGAGTATTGTCCTGACCCAGAGCTTTTTGCCGTTCATCCTGACCTTCAGCCTGGACAGCAGCATGGAGTTGGAAAACTCCCCGAAGAGGTATCCGATAAAGGAAGCCGCCGCCACGCGGGGCGTGGTGCCCAGCACAGTCTCATAGGAGCTCTGTCCTTCCCAGAAGGAGGGATGGGGCAGGGCTATGGTTATCAGGTATACCGCCACAGCGAAGAAGCTGCATATAAAGCCCAGCCATATTATCATGCGGGCCTTTTTGAAGCCGTAGACCTCGGTGAATATATCCCCGAAGATGTAAGTTATCGGGAACAGCACCACCGCCGCCGGGAGGGTTATTATGCCGCTTACGGCCCACATCTTCCCCGCCACAAGATTTGAAAGCAGAAGGCAGGTCACATAGACGACGGCAATTATCACAAAGAGCTGGGACACGTTTTTTTTCTCGTTCATTACCGCTCCGTTCCGCCGCTTTTGTCCGATCTCCGCTGTCGGCATAGTAAAACGGCATCTGTTTTTAAGCTGCCGGCCATTTCTCCCCCTGTCATCCGAAAAGAAAAAGCCCCGCAAAATGCAGGACCGCAAACAACGAACGTATAATATATCCATTATGCAGTCCCGGTTTTGTTTTACGACAGGAAGGTACAAATGAACTGTCGGCAGATTGCCTGCTTATTTTAACACACTACGTAAAAAAGTCAACCGCTTTTTTCACATGGTTAAATATGGTTCTGTCGCCCGGCATAAGACGGGGAAAGCTCGCCCTACACGTTATTTGACCAGATTTGACAAGCCCCGCCATGCTGTCTATAATAAACTCTGTGGGATGCATATTATTTCTATTATACAAATCCGACGCACATGCAAACCGCCTGTATTCAAAAGTGAGGAAGCACAATAGATGAAGGAACGAATCGTTACAAAAAACTTTGTCTGCGTATTTATTTCACAGCTCTCCGTGGCCCTTGTCATGTATACGCTGATGTCTACCATAACGGAGTATGTCACGGCCTTCGGCGCCACAGCAGCCACAGCCGGACTTGTATCCGGCTCCTATGTGGTGGGCGGGCTGTTCTCAAGGATGTATTCCGGCGTGGCCATGGAGAAATACGGATGGAAGAGGATAGCCCTGATTTTCGGCGCCATCCATTTCGCGGCCAGCTGTTTATACGGTCTTGCCTCCAATGTGCCCCTGCTTCTGATAATCAGATTCATCCACGGCATAGGCTTCGGCGCTACAATGAACGCCATAATGCTCATCGCCATGGCCAGCCTGCCGAAAAGCCGCTACGGCGAGGCCGCCGGCTACTTCATGATGTCCGCCTCTCTGGGCGTGGCCATAGGCCCCTTTCTCGGCGGTCTCATCTATGACAGCTTCGGCGCAGGAGGCTGCTTCACAGCGGCCAGCGTTTTCTCGCTGATCATCATCGTATTCACGCTTATGACCGACACCCGGGATATCGACCCCTGGTACAGGCGGGAAGCCAGCTTTCCAGGGCAGAACAGAGTCAGGCCTCACTTTTCTCTGGACATGTTTATCGAAAAAAAGGCCATCCCCATATCCATATGCATTTTCTGCCTCTGCTTCGGCTACGCGGCGCTCATGTCCTTCTACAGGCTTTATGCCCAGCACACGGGCCTCACAAACGAGTTTCGCTACTTCTTCGTGATATATGCCGCCATGCTCATAGTATCCCGTCCCGCGGCGGGAAAGATGCAGGACAGGCTGGGCGACAACGCGGTCTGCTATCCCTGCATCCTGGCCCAGGTC
>JAFRAF010000289.1 GCA_017405545.1 Oscillospiraceae bacterium
ACGGCGAGATCCCCGGCGGCACCTACGGCCCCGTGGCCGACGCCACCCCCGCCGTTGCGGTCATGGCCACCATCATTGCATCCAATGATCTGTCCGCTGATGTGGTTTACAATTTCGTCAAGGGCATGTTCGATTATCAGGATGACATCACTGCCGGCCACAGCAAGGGCGCTGAGCTGAGTCTCGAGTCCGCTGTTTCCGGTATCTCAATCCCCTTCCATCCCGGCGCTCAGCAGTACTTCCAGGAAGTCGGGGCCATGTAATAGGCAGATAATTGCTGTAAAACCAATGAAACTGTCCAAGGTAACCGCAGCGGCGACTATCGTCGCTGCGGTTATGACCATAATGCTCCTGTCCGCGTGCGCGGGTTCGGAGCTATTACTCAAAAACAGCGATACGGGGACCGTATGGGCGGAATACAGCGTTGACGAGGGCGATACATTTGCCGTCACTTTCGTCCATTCGGTGAACAAGAGCCCTGTAACTGAGACATATGAGATAAAAGACGGGTCCATCTATCTGACCAGCTGCATATACTACGGTTTCGGCGCGGGAGTCGCCACGGAGATGGAGGATGGATGGGTGCTCTCCTACGGCGATAACGGAGAGATGATAATAAGCGGGATAGACAAAAGGATAGACTGTCTGAACTACATTGTGGGCACGGTCTCAGATCATATCCTGGAAATCGACGGACAGTCCGTCAGTCTGCGCGATCTGTGCGGGCAAAACAGCAAAGTATCTTTTCAAGTGCAAAGGAAGTGAATACTATTGTCCATATTTAAAAAGCCGAAGAAGCCCGAGGACACAAGGGCGGCCAGAGTTCCTGATACAGATGAAGACTACGGCGACACTATAGAAGAAATAGAAGCCAATGTTCAGTCCGTTATGGAAAAGTACGACCGGGAGTCGAATACGCGCATCTATCACGGTATTCCCCGTTCCATAGTACGCTATCTTCTGGTGGCCTTTGCCCTGTATGCGGTGGCTTTGACATATATAAACTGGGAAATACGCATAGAGCGGGCCTCTTTTGTCGGCTGCATAGTATTCCTCATTTTCATTGTGTTCCCCGCACGGAAAAACGGCGCAAAAAAGCCCAACTATATACCCTGGTATGACGCCATACTCGGCATCTTGGGGGCTGTGGCTTATTTTTACTTTGTATTCAACTGCCGTGAGATCATAAATCAGGGCATTAAAATAGGCAGCACCGAGATAGTCCTCGGCATTATCGGCGTACTGGTCACTCTGGAGGCCTGCCGCCGCGCCACAGGTCTGCCCATAGTTATCGTAGCAAGCCTTTTTATCCTTTACGCCCTTACTGCCAAATCCATAAATCTGAATGTTTACAACATCTTCTACACCGGAGACGGCATACTGGGCACGCCCATACGCTGCTGTGTCACATTTATAGTGATGTTCGTCATATTCGGCTCTTTCCTTGAGAAAACGGGCATATCCCAATTCTTTATAGACATGGCCAACTCACTGGCGGGAGCATCCAGCGGCGGGCCGGCCAAGGTGGCCGTTATTTCCAGCGC
Organism: Oscillospiraceae bacterium; assembly: GCA_017405545.1. Taxonomy (GTDB): domain Bacteria; phylum Bacillota; class Clostridia; order Oscillospirales; family Oscillospiraceae; genus RGIG2311. The sequence continues at coordinate 1,545 of JAFRAF010000289.1, forward strand.
CCTTTGCGGCATGGTGTCCGGCTCATCCGTGGGCAACACAGTCACCACCGGAAGCGTGACTATACCCCTCATGAAGAAAAACGGCTATAAATCGGAATTCGCCGCAGCGGTCGAGGCCGCGTCATCCACCGGCGGTCAGATAATGCCGCCCATCATGGGCGCCGCCGCCTTCATAATGGTGGAATACACCAATATGCCCTACAGCAGCATCGCGCTCAGGGCCATACTCCCCGCGGCACTGTACTTCACGGGCATATTCATCATGGTCCACATGGAGGCAAAAAAGATGGGCCTGATCGGGATTTCAAGGGACATGCTACCCCGTTTCCTGCCCCTGATGCTCAGAAGCGGATATCTGCTTCTGCCCCTGCTCATACTCATTTACCTGCTTGTAAACAAGACCATGGCCACTGCGGCAATCGTAGCGACAATCAGCGCCATCATTGTGAGCATGTTCAAAAAGGACACCAGGATAACCCCCAAAAAATTCTTCGACGCCCTGGAGAGCGGCGCGAAGAGCACACTCACAGTGGGAATAGCCTGCGCCGTCGCCGGAATAATAGCCAACGTCATCACGACCACCGGCATAGGCACCCGCCTCATCACCCTCATAGTCGGAGCATCCGGTGGGCATCTGTTCATAGTTCTTATACTCACCATGCTCACCTGCATAGTGCTGGGCATGGGAGTTCCCACCACCGCGAACTACGTCATTATGGCTACCACCTGCGCCCCGATACTCATCAAAATGCAGGTGCCGCCCATTGCCGCCCATATGTTTGTCTTCTATTTCGGCATCGTGGCGGACATAACTCCGCCGGTCGCCCTTGCCGCCTATGCGGGCTCGGACATAGCCCATTCGAAGCCCATGAAGACGGCCTTGAACGCCACAAAGCTGGCGATAGCGGCCTTTATCGTGCCGTATATCATCGCGTTCAACCCCGCCATGGTGCTTGTTGACACCACCGCGTCGGAGGTCGTGCTTCTGATAGCCACATCCTTTATCGGAATGTTCGGCATATCAATGGGCCTGCAGGGCTACTGCAAGGGCTTGCTCCCCGCTCCCCTGCGCATCGCGGCCCTGGCCGGAGGGCTTTTGCTGATAAAGCCCGGCTTCATATCGGACATCGTCGGCATAGCCATAATCGTACTGATAATACTGTTCCAGACCATAAGAAACAGGAAGGCCGTCGATGTATCCAAAGAGGCGGTATAACAAGCGCTCTCCAAGATGCGCAGGCGCAGACGCTCCGGCATCAAGCCTTGACTGAGTTGAATTATCTGAATAATGTTTAAGAAGCGGCATTTTCATGCCGCTTCTTGATTTTGACATTACTGATATAGTCAGATGTCTGCTGTCAGCGATATCAAACCCGATCGCCGGCTGTCTCGCGCTCACGAAACAGCAGAGATATGCACCATATGGCTGCCAGGCCAACAATGGTATAAACCACTCTTGTGACAGATCCTGTTTGTCCGCCGAGTAAATACGCCACGGCATCGAGCTTGAATATCCCTATACAGCCCCAGTTGAGGCCGCCGATGATCACAAGAATAAGTGCTATTCTATCCATTATCATAGAATTGCTTCCTCCTTTGCTGCGGCTTTAATATTCCCATCGTGAAAAAAAATATACGCCGCGGCAGCTATGTTTTAATCGCCGCTGTCGCCGCTGTCCCGGCTTGACAAAACCGCCGGATTGGATTATCATAATTAATTATAAAAAAATATTTTCGCTCAACAATAATCAGGAGGTGAGACAGTGGACGCGGCTGGCAGTAGTAACCCCGAAGGTCGAAAATGGTATACGGACGCAGGGACTGCCCGCGCCCGCAGCTGCTGATTTTTTGACCTTACTTCTGTACATAAAAGTTGGAGGTGAGGAATTTGAGAGAGACAACCTTTGTCCTTGAGGACACTATTACCCAAATGCTTCACGACAAAAAGTACGCTTCTCTTCGTGATCTCATGATGACCATGAACCCATCTGATATCGCCTATTTCCTGGAGGAGCTGCCTGAGGAAAAGCTGCCTCTGCTCTTCCGCCTGCTCCCTAAGGAGCTGGCGGCCGAGACCTTTGTCGAGATGGAATCGGACGAACAGGAGATCCTTATCAGGGGCTTTTCGGATGCGGAGCTGAAGGAAGTCGTTGACGAGCTCTACGTGGATGACGCCGTTGACATCGTCGAAGAGATGCCCGCAAATGTCGTTAAGCGCATACTTAAACAGGCTGACCCCGAAAAAAGAAAACTAATAAATGACATACTGAAATACCCGGAGGACTCCGCCGGAAGTATAATGACCACCGAGTATGTGAGCCTCCGCCCCAAAATGACCGTCGGCGACGCCATAAAGCGCATACGCCGTACGGGCATAGACAAGGAGACCATATACACCTGCTATGTCACCAGTGAAAACAAGGTGCTGCTGGGCTACGTATCCATACGCACCCTGCTTCTGGCCGAGGAAGAGGACATCGTTGAGGATATAATGGATTCAAACCTCATATCTGTCACCACCACGGACGACCAGGAGGAGGTCGCGCTGGCCTTCAGCAAGTATAACTTCATCGCCCTGCCCGTGGTGGATAAGGAGAACCGTCTGGTGGGCATTGTAACGGTCGACGACGCTCTGGACGTTATATCCGAAGAGACCACCGAGGACTTCGAGATCATGGCGGCTATAACGCCTTCCGATAAGCCCTATCTGAAGACAGGCGTCATGGAGACCCTTGCTTCCCGCATCCCCTGGCTGCTGCTGCTGATGTTTTCCGCCACGTTTACAGGTATAATAATTTCGAAATACGAGAACCAGCTTGCCGCCTGCGGCGTGCTCATAGCCTATATCCCCATGCTCATGGGAACCGGAGGAAACGCCGGAGCGCAGTCATCCGTAGCCATTATCCGCGCCCTGTCCCTGGGTGAGGTCGAGT
>JAFRAF010000290.1 GCA_017405545.1 Oscillospiraceae bacterium
GCAGCCCGTGCAAAGCGCACTGTCATAACGGGCAACGGGCAGGACACCGTTACCATCATGGTGTACATGTGCGGCACCGACCTGGAATCCAAATACGGCATGGGCACATCCGATATAAACGAGATGGCCTCTGCGGATATTGGTAAAAACGTCAATATCATCGTATTTACGGGCGGCTGCAGAGCCTGGAAAAACGACGTTTTCAGTACCAGTGTGAACCAGATATACAAGGTGGAAAAGGGCGGAGTACGCTGTCTCGTCAAGGACGCGGGCAATTCGTCCATGACCAATCCTGCCAATCTGGCCAGCTTTATCCAGTTCTGCAACTCCAATTTCCCGGCCAACAGGAATGAACTCATATTCTGGGACCACGGCGGAGGCTCACTGAGCGGCTACGGCCACGACGAGAAGTACCCCTCCTCCGGCTCAATGTCCCTCAAGGGCATAAGAGAGGCCCTCACTTCCGCGGGCTGCAACTTCGATTTCATCGGCTTTGACGCCTGCCTTATGGCTACCACGGAGAACGCCATCATGCTTGCGCCCTTTGCGGACTACATGATAGCCTCGGAGGAGACCGAGCCCGGCGTGGGCTGGTACTATACGAACTGGCTCAGCAAGCTCTCAGCCAACACATCCATGCCTACGCTGGAGATTGGCAAGAACATAGTTGACGATTTTGTCACCGTCTGCCAGCAGAAATGCCGGGGACAGAAGACCACACTCTCTGTAGTGGATCTGGCGGAGCTTGAGAAGACCGTGCCCGGCGACTTCAAGGCCTTCTCTGTGGGCACCTCCCAGCTCATGCAGAAAAACGGCTATAAGACCGTCTCCAACGCCCGCAGCGGCGCAAGGGAGTTCGCAACTTCCAACAAGATAGACCAGGTTGACCTTGTACATCTGGCATATAACATGAACACCGACGAGGGCCGTGCCCTGGCCGAATCCCTGCTGGGTGCGATCAAGTACAACAGGACCTCCTCCGATATCTCAAACGCCTATGGCCTGTCCATATACTTCCCCTATCAGCGTGCATCTAAGGTGGACAGCGCTGTGGCGACCTACAAGGCCATCGGAGTTGACGACGATTATTCCCGCTGCATTCAGCAGTTTGCCAGCATGGAGGTAGGCGGCCAGGCCGTTGCCGGCGGCATGTCCTCGCCTCTGTCACAGCTGGCCGGGGCCTCAAACGGCGGCAATATGGTGAGCTCCGACATGATATCCGAGCTGCTGGGCGGTCTGCTCAGCGGCGGCTATACCACTATACCGGGCCTGAGCAGCGGCAATACGGGCTTCCTGGGGCGTTCGCTGGATGTGGACAGCGCCACGGAATACCTCACCGAGAACCGCTTTAATTCCGAGGCCCCGGTCTGGACGGAGAACAACGGCAGTTATGAGATGAACCTGCCCGAGGATCAGTGGTCATTGGTACAGGATCTGGAGCTGAATGTGTTCGTCGACGACGGCGAGGGCTACATCGATCTGGGCCTTGACAACGTCTTTGACTTCACCGACGAGGGCGCCCTTAAAGGCGAGTACGACGGCACATGGCTCGCCATAAACGACCAGCCCGTGCCCTATTACCACATTGATACCTTATCCGAGGGCGACGACTACACCATCACCGGCAGGGTGCCCATTCTGCTCAACGGCGACCTTGCGGAGCTGATTCTTGTTTTCGACAATGAGAATCCCGACGGCTACATAGCCGGAGTGCGCAACTGCTACACCGAGGAAGAGACTGAGACTGTGGCAAAGGGAGTGGAAGCTCTCCAGGAGGGCGACGTCATCGACTTCGTCTGCGACTACTACGCCTATGACGGCACGTTCGAGAACAACTATCTGATGGGTGAGCAGATGGTTTACGACGGGGATGTGACCATCAGCAACGTCTATCTGGACGACGCGGATGTCTCAGCCGCGTATCTCTTCACAGATATGTACTGCCAGGACTACTGGACCCCCGTGATTCCCTGATTAAAAAACAGCAATACAATCATTGACGCGAGATAAAGACAGGAGGGAAAGCATTGTACTGTAAGAGTGACAACAGCATTTACATGGGACTGGCCGAGGGTCAGCGCATAAGCATGAGCCTGAAAATGGCCAACAGACACGGGCTTATCGCCGGGGCGAGCGGTACCGGCAAGACCATCACCATGAAGGTGATGGCGGAATCCTTCTCCGATGCCGGCGTTCCTGTCTTTCTCTGCGATATAAAGGGCGACGTCTCAGGCCTCTGCGTCCCGGGCGAGAGCTCCGAGGGCATGGAAAAACGCATCGACAAGTTCGGTATACGGGATGACTTCCAGTACAAGGGCTATCCCGTGTGCTTCTGGGACGTGTACGGCGAGAGCGGACATCCGGTCCGGGCCACGGTGTCCGACATGGGTCCGGAGCTTCTGTCCCGCATACTGGGGCTGACGCCCGCGCAGGAGGGCGTACTGAATATCGTGTTCCGCATCGCCGACGACAACGGGCTCCTGCTCACGGATATGAAGGATCTGCGTGCCATGCTCATATATGTGGGCGAGCACCGGACGGAATATCTCACGGAGTACGGCAATATCGCGCCCCAGACCCTGGGCGGCATAACCCGCGCCCTGCTGCCCCTTGAGGATCAGGGCGGCGACAAATTCTTCGGGGAGCCCATGCTGGACATAAACGACTGCATACGCCTGTCCAACGACGGGCGGGGCATGGTAAATCTCCTCGACTGCGTGAAGCTGGTGCAGAACCCCAAGCTCTACGCCACCTTCCTGCTCTGGATGCTCTCGGAGCTCTTTGAAAAGCTGCCTGAGGCGGGCGACCTCGAAAAGCCCAAGCTGGTGTTCTTCTTTGACGAGGCGCACATGCTCTTCACCGACGCGCCCAAGATACTGGTGCAGAAGATAGAGCAGATGGTAAAGCTCATCCGCTCCAAGGGCGTGGGCGTATACTTCGTCACCCAGAGCCCCAGCGACATACCCGATTCCGTTCTCGCTCAGCTCAGCAACCGTGTACAGCACGCCCTGCGCGCCTATACCCCGGCGGAGTAGAAGGCTGTCAGGGCTGCGGCCC
>JAFRAF010000291.1 GCA_017405545.1 Oscillospiraceae bacterium
CGCCGAAAACGCGGCGGGGCATGATAAAGAAAGGAGCATCTGATCATGGACAACAGCTTATCCCGGAAAATACACGACATGGCGATAGAATGCGGCTACGACGGCTGCGGGATAATCCCCCTGTCCGCCCTTGAGGGCTATAAAGAGCGCTTCGACGAGCGTCTGGCCAAGACCCCCGGCAGCGAGATGGTCTACGGCAAGCTCTATGAGCTTCTGACAAACACTCAGGAACTCTTCCCCTGGGCGAAGTCCATAATCATAGGCACCATCTGGATGGGCAAATACCGCTATCCCGCCTCCCTGCAGGGGAAATACGCCAAGGGCTTTTTCCTGTCGGTGGACACTGTCCCGGAGAGCCCGGAGTATAAAAAGAAGATCCGCTTCGAGAGCTGGATGCGGGAGCAGGGCATCAAATTCGCCGGCGGCGAGGAGAACGCCCCCGGCATGCTGCTGCCACTGAGGCAGGCCGCCGTTGCCGCCGGTCTGGGCATATTCAGGCAGAACAACTTCTTCTACGGCCCGAAGGGCTCCTACTATGAGCTGGTGGGCTATCTGACTGACCGGGAGTGCGAATATATAAACGAATGCAAGGTCAGGCCCTGCCCGCCGAAATGCGGCCTGTGCCGCAAGGCCTGCAAGACCCACGCCCTCTTTGAGCCCTACACCATGCACCCCCTGTCCTGCGTCTCCTTCTGGACGACCTTCGGCGGCGGCGTGGTCCCGCCCCACCTGCAGGAGGCCGACTTCGGCACATGGATATGCGGCTGCGACGCCTGTCAGGACGCCTGCCCCCACAACAGGCACGACTGGACCGTGGGCGAGAGCTTCTACGGTCTGGACGAGCTGACAGAGCTTTTGGAGCCGAACAATATCATCGCCGCCCCCGCCGAGGAGCTCAGAGACAGGGTGATACCGAAGACCGCCATGCATATCCCCCCGGACAAGGTGGACATACTGCGCATCTGCGCCGAGCGCTCCATGAAAAACGAGGCGGCCGCAGCTCGGCAGTAGATTTTTCCCCAGCGAGCAAGCCATATCCGCCCGCCGCAGGGCTTGTAGCGGCTTTAATATATTCCGCAGGCGTTTCAAACCGGTTTTTTACCACACATCCGCCGCGGGGGACAAAAAAATATTAAAATTACAGTTGAATTTTTGCTAAAAAAAGTATATACTATAATTAGTATTTCTTTACGCGCGCCCCATAAATATTAGCTTATAATCTCGTTATAGTCCCCTTAATATACAAAAATCCCGTGCAATATGAATAAAATTGCATATAATGTATATAAAGATCGCACGATAACTCCCTGGCATTATATGAATGAATATTACGGGCAAACACAGCGGAAACCGAATGTAAAAAGCAAGGAGGAGCTAACCAATGTTCAATAAGCTTGTTGCGGATCTTAAGAAGAGCCCCAAAACCATAGTCTTTACCGAGGGGACCGACCCCCGCATCCTGGAAGCCAGCGCGCGTCTGCTCTCCGGTAATTTCCTCAAACCCATTCTCATAGGCAAGCGCTACGACGTACTCGCGGCGGCAGAGGACAGCGGTTTCAATATCCGCGGCGCGGAGATCATGGATCCAGAGGAGTACGAAGACATTGATTACATGGTCGAAACGATGGAAGACCTCCGCAGGGGCAAGCAGACCGAGGAGGAGTGCCGCAGGGCCCTTCGCCGCGGCAACTACTTCGGCACCATGCTGGTCGCCATGGGCAAGGCCGACTGCCTGCTGGGCGGCGCTACATATTCCACCGCGGACACCATCCGTCCCGCCCTTCAGCTTGTAAAGACCAAGCCCGGCTGCAGTATAGTCTCCTCCTGCTTTATAATGGTAAGGCCCTCCGCCTCCGGCGAGAACGAGACTCTGGCCATGGCGGACTGCGCCATAAACATCGACCCGGACGAGGACCAGCTTGTCGAGATCGCCTTGGACACCATCGAGTGCGCCGAGGTGTTCGGCATCGACCCGAAGGTGGCCTTCCTGAGCTACTCCACTCTGGGCTCCGGCTCCGGCCGGGACGTGGACAAAATGCGCAACGCCTGCCGCAAGGCACAGGATGCCTGCCCGAGAGTGCCCATCGACGGCGAGTTCCAGTTTGACGCGGCTGTGTCCCCCGCGGTAGCCCGTACAAAGGGCGTTGAGGGCGCGGTGGGCGGCTACGCCAACGTGTTCATCTTCCCCGACATCAACGCTGGCAACATCGGCTACAAGATAGCCCAGCGCTTCGGCAATTTCGAGGCCTACGGCCCCATACTTCTGGGCCTGAACGCCCCCATCAACGACCTCAGCCGCGGCTGCAATGCCTCCGAGGTCTACCGTATGGCCATCATCACCGCCGCTCTGGCATGATTCGCCGCATACGCGCCGGTCAATCAAACCGAATCCGAAACAGCGGATACCCTGCAAAACAGAGGTATCCGCTGTTTTTATTTTTGTCTACTTCAACGCTAAAATTGCTGCGGCATATTGTGAACACGATCAAATCATGCTATAATCCAATCTGTATTTGTCCTAAATCAGCGTGGATAAAACCAGGAGGATAAAATGAAAAAAATCATATATCTGTTGATGGCCGCATGCCTTCTTATGGCCCTGGCGGCCTGCGGAGATGACGGCGGGGAGTGGACCCGCACAGGCTATTTTCAGGACGAAAACGGCAACATGCTCTCCGTCACCCTGTCGGACACGGAGGGATACGAGGGCTGGTTCGTGGGCCTGATGACAGGCGACGACCTGAGCAATTCCTACGGCAACGTGCTTCAGCAGGAGGGCAATAAGCTGCGCGGCAACATCATACCCGACTACGAGGAGGGCGAGATGACAGTCACCGTCTCCGAGGAGGGCGAGGACGGCCTGCTTGTGGAGATCGAGGGCGGCGAGAGCTACCACTTCAAGCCCATGGATATGCCCGAGGCCACCATCTTCGTCACAATCAACACGGAGGGCGGCGGCAACATCGACTACGCCGAGGGCGAGACCGCTCCCGAGATAGACACCGAGTACCCCTATCAGTCCGCCCAGATAAATCTGGCGGAGCCAACTGTACACACCCTTGCAGCCTGGCCGGACGAGGGCTGGCACTTTGTGAAGTGGACAAAGGACGGCGCTGACTTCTCCACCGATGACATCATCACCGTGGAGCTGAGCGAGTCCGCGGACTTCGTGGCCGTGTTTGAATTCGACGGCGCGGAAGGGAGCGCCGCGGAAGGGATAGACTATATGGCTCTGGTCAACAAACTCAACCCCCTGCCCGAGGGCTGGGAGGACGCGCTTGAAACCGTGACTATCACCAACTCCGTGGGCAAGGACGTGGAGGTGGAGAAGAAGGCCTTTGAAGCCTATGAGCTCCTGAGGGCCGACCTGGAGGAGAACGACGGCATATACCTGGAGCTGGACTCCGCCCGCCGCAGTGTGGCCGCCCAGCAGGACATAATGGATAGCTTCATCGAGAAATACGGGGCTGACTACGCGGCCAAAACCGTGGCCCAGCCCGGCTACTCCGAGCACCACACCGGCCTCGCTCTGGACCTGTATTTCAAGGTCAAGGACGAAAACGGCGAGTTTAAAGACGTGTATTACAACGAGGACATGATGAAGGACAAGTACACGGGCATTTGGGATACGATACATTCCAAGCTGGCCGATTACGGCTTCATCCTGCGCTATCTGGACGGCAGGGAGCACATCACCGGCTACGGCTATGAGCCCTGGCACATCCGCTATCTGGACAGTGTGGACACGGCAAAGAAGATAATGGCACAGGATATCACCTTTGAGGAATACCTCAGCGGCAAAAGGGCCCCGGAGCTCACCATAGATTACGGCAGCTCCGGCCTCTACAGCCGGGAGCAGCTGTCCGAGGCGGTCGTCCAGATAAAGTGCAAATTCGCCTCCTTCGAGGGCTGCGAGCTGCACAGTATACGCTACGCCGGGGACGAGGCCAACAGCGAGCAGAACATCAGCTGGCTGAACTCTCTGGCCGAGGGCAGGAGCTACACTCAGATCGCCGAGTTCTTTACGGACTTCCACACCGCCCCGGATATACAGAGCACCATGGAGCCGGATACCGACTACAACGACTACCAGTGGTGGCTGGCCTGGACAGAGGACGACGGCTGGGAGATCGTGAGCATGGGCTATTAACAGGGCTCTGTCGGAACAGCTGAAATTGGATATATACGGAAGCAGGCCTGCCGCGGTAAGCGGCAGGCCTGCTTTTTGCTTTGCCGAGCTGTTTTCTATCCTGTCGAGCCGTCAAAAGCTCTGATCCGATTGTTTAGGCTAATTCGCCGGACTTGCGGACACGGGGACTTCGGCGGGTATCATATTCAACTCATCCCGCAGATAGGCCAAAGTGTTTTCGGACTGCTCATTCACCTGTACATAGATATAGTCCACGGCCTCCGCTCTTGCCGTGCCGTTTTCGACGTAGCGGGCGGCGGCGTTATTCTCATCCCCGGCGATTCCTATATTCACGGAACAGCTGAAAGGCTCCTCATAGGGCGCATCCGAGTAGAAGCTGTATTCCACAAGGCCTATGGCGCCGGCCTCCACGTCCTTCTTTACGGCCTGGAAGAGCTGTCTGGCCTCCTCAACCTCCAGTCGGCGGTCAAGGTCGCCCACCGTCTCGTCATAATAGTAGACCTCCGCGTCGAATACGCGGCTGAGCTCATAGTCCATCCCGTAGCGGGAGCCTATGGCCTCTTTGCTGTTTTGTATGTTCTGGAGCGTCATTATATCCGAGTTGGGGTCGGACAGGGACTCCTGATTCACGAACAGATCATAGGCGCGCTCCAGGCTGCTTCCGTCGGCCAGCTCATAATGTATAATCGTGTGCACATTATAGTAATCGTCCGCGGGCGTCTGCCTCAAGCCGATACGGCCGTCCTCATAGAGCTCTTTGTTTTCGATAATACTCTTGTGCAGCTCTATGACCTTTTCAATGTTCCCGGGCTCCTTGAGTAGAGCGTCCACATGAGCGCTCACGCTGACGGACTCCACGTCTCCGGCGTCGGGCACCCGCTTTTCATAGCCCAGCACATCCGCGTCGGCGCAGAATATGAAGGTGCAGACCAGCACGGCGCATATCACAAAGCCCTGCCAGTGCCTGAACACTTTGAAGCTCTTGCGCACCAGCATCTCGGCCGCGTACCAGCCTATGAAGGCCCCCGGTATGGCGCAGACTATCATGTATATCCACTTGCTGCCGCCGCCCACGTTGTCGTTGAAGAACATGTAGTAGAACAGCAGGCAGGCGCAGAGGGCGCCGCCAATGCCCATGCAGTACTTGAACACGGGCTTGAGGGCCTTTACGGACACCACGTCGGAGGCGGACTCCATCCTGCGGCGTCTGTACAGGGCAAGGCCCAGCAGGGCGAAGACTATACCCACCGCGGCGTAGGTGATCAGCAGTCCCCAGCCGCCGTAGAACACGGAGTAATCCGCGGGCAGCTTGTCCCAGGGATACAGTATCTGATGGGTATTGGGGTCCAGCAGCCCGGCCCGCTCCTCTATCATGGCCACGGCCGGGGCGAACTTGTCAAGCGCGATCTCGCCCACCGTGCCGGAGGCCCCGAAGAGCAGGGTGCTCAGCACGCCGCGAACCAGCAGCTCATATATGACCACGGCGAAGTTCAGCACCGCGTAAACAAGGGGCATCACAAAGCCATTGCCCGTCAGCATGGCGCAGAAGCAGGCAAAGCTGTAGAAGAACACGCCCTCCAGCGAGACGATACCCAGCCATGTGAGCAGGATGCGCATATCCAGCACCCCGTGGGCGGACAGCACCAGAATGGTGCAGAGGAACACTATCACATGGGCGCCTATCATCCAGATAAGGCCGGTGAGATAGCTGGTGCAGTACACCGTTCCCCGTGTGAGGGGCAAACTCGCCATCATATTGGCGCTTTTGCTGCTGTAAAGATAGGAGAACACAGCCAGCGCAAACACCGCGCCCGTAATGAACAGCATCACGACGCCGTAGCCGCTGGCGCTCTGCAGGAAGCTCACCACCACGGACATGGGGCTGCTGCGATTCCAGCTGAGGCTGCTGGACAGCACCAGAGGGCCGGTGAGCAGCCACATCACCAGATACATAGCCCACAGGGGCCAGAATCTGGCGCTGTTCTTCAGAAACAGGGCTCTATTAAAGAAGGATGTCTTTTGCCGCATATTCCTCGCCTCCCATCTCGTATATGTATATCTCCTCAAGGGTCAGGGGCAGCAGGTCGTAGAACACGGGTTCCAGTGCCTCTATCCTGGTCCTTATCTCCTCAAGGCCGCCTCGTATTATCAGGGTCTCCAGCCTGCCGGATACCGATTTGTGCAGTATGCGCAGGTCCTCGGGCAGCTCCGTTCCATCGGGGAACACGGCCTGCACCTTTACCACGTTTTCCTGCAACTCTGACAGGCTGCGCTCCAGCACTGTTTTGCCCTTGTGTATGATGCCCACGTGGTCGCAGACATCCTCCAGCTCTCTCAGGTTGTGGGAGGACACCAGCACCGTGGTGCCGTTTTCCGCCACATCGCCCAGGACCAGGCTCCACACCTGCCGGCGCATGACCGGATCCAGCCCGTCCACCGGCTCATCCAGTATGAGCACCTTGGGCCGCAGGCACAGGGCCAGCCAGAAGGCCGCCTGCTTTTGCATGCCCTTTGACAGCTTGCGCATGGGCCGCTTCTCGTCCAGCCGGAACACCTCGCCCAGCTTTTTGTACCTGTCCATGTCGAAGCTCGGGTATATGCTCCTGTACCAGCGCATCATGTCCCTTATGCCCGCCTGCACAAAGAAATACTGGTCGTCCGGGATATAGCCTATCTCGGCCTTGACCGCCGGGTTCTCGTACACGCTCCGGCCGTCCACAAGTATGCTGCCGCTGTCCGGCCTGTATATGCCGGTGATGTTCCTTATTATGGTGCTCTTGCCCGCCCCGTTGGGGCCCACAAGGCCGTAAACAGCCCCCTCGGGGACGTGTATATTCAGTCCGTCAAGAGCGGTGAAGTCGTCAAAGGTCTTCACCACGTTTTCAGCTCTTATCATTTGCTTCCCTCCTTTGTCCTGAGCCTGTCTATCAGCTCATCGGTGCCGACCCCCACATCCGTCAGATCCTTTGCCGCCTTGTCAAAGCTCCGGAAAAGCTCCTGCTTTTTCAGCTTGGCCGTGTCCTCCTCCGGCACCGCGAAGGAGCCTCTGCCGGGCACGGAGTACAAAAAGCCCTCGTTGGTGAGCTCCCTGTAGGCCCGCGCGATGGTGTTGGGATTGATGGTCAGCTGTGTGGCCAGCTCACGCACCGAGGGCAGCCGTTCCCCCGGAGCCAGGGCTCCGGACACCAGCAGCGCTTTTATACCCTCCTTAATCTGGACGTATATGGGCCGGGCGTCCCTGTAATCCAGCTTTATCAATTCAATCACTCCTTTGCTTCTGCACTAAGTGTAATATCTACATTAGTACACTTAATATAACAGCTGCACTTTCCTTTGTCAAGAGAATTTTTCCGCGCTGACAGCAGGCGGCCCTTCTTCCGTGGGACCGCTGCCCGCGCGGGAGAGTTCAGATACGCACGGAGGGATTGTGCAGGGGGTTCCGATCTCCCCCGTTAGCGTCAAATCCGATGCAAAAACGGGGGCTTTCCAATAAGCTCCCGTTTTGCACTCAAGCTGCAGACAAAGTGCCTGCAGCTTGAGTAAGAAGATTTATTTTGCTGTCCGTATATCGGTCAGCTTATAAAGGGGACTGCGTCAGTTCTGCTGGGCAGCGTCGGCCTCGGCGGTCTCGGCGGTCTCAGCCTCTGCGGGGGCCTCGTCGGCCTGGGCCTCATCGGCAGCGGCCTCGGTGTCGGCCTGAGCGTCGTCGGCAGCGGCGGCCTCGTCAGCGGCCTCGCCCTCGTCAGCCTCAGCGGTCTCGTCGGCCTCAGCCTCCTCGGCTGCGGCGCCATCGTCAGCGGTCTGGGCCTCGGTCTGGGTATCAGCGGTGTCGGCGGGAGCGGTGTCGGCGGTATCGTCAGGGGTACCGCAGGCCGCAAGCGCAAAGCACATGGCCAGGGCGAGGATCAGTGCAAGGATACGGGTTTTCTTCATTGTTTTTACCTCCTGTTTCAGTTTTTTCATTTATCCTCACAGCGGGGTGTTGTCCCCAGCTGATGCGGCAATTATACAGCCGGGCCACGGGTAAATGATTAACCCGGAGTGAAGTTTATTGAAACAAGCCCTGAACAAATCATTAAGATTAATCCTTTATTAAAAGCCTGTTCATTCTTTCCCGGCAAGGGGGCCCCGGGCGGGCTTTTTCCGCAGGGGAAAAACCTCCCGAAAAATTAACGGATTTCATGTTTTCATTTTAAGGGAAATGTATTATACTAAGGAAAACAGGCCGAAAACGCCCGGTTGGGAGGAATGCAGTATGGCCGCAGATCCGTTTCAGGTCCTGGGTGTGCCCAGAAGCGCCACAGAGGACGAGATAAAAAGCGCATATCGCAGGCTTGCGAAAAAGTATCATCCCGATCTGCATCCGGACGACCCGGAGGCGGCTAAGAGGATGAACGAGATAAACGTGGCCTATGATACAATAAAGAACCCCTCCAGCCAGAGCTACTACAGCCAGCAGGGCTACGGTCAGCAGGGCTACGGTCAGCATAGCTACGGTCAGCAGGGGCAGAGCTATTACAGCCAGCAGAGCCACAGCTACACCGACCCCAACAACTACTACACCGGCTGGTACGGCTGGAAGAGCACCCACACACGGGAGAACTCCGAGGGCTTCTACAACGGCTGGCGCTACGTCACCTGGGATGAGTTCGACAGGCAGCGCAGCCGCCAGAGCCAGACCCGCCGGGGACACAGTCTGCTGTATTATATTATCATGGGCATGTTAATATTCAGCGTTGTGCGGACTATTCTGGCCTACTGGATCTTCCGCTACGACCCGGACTACAGCAGCTACAGCGAGTATGTAAATCCCTACAGCGAGAGCGAGACCCTTCCCCAGGAGGATGAACAGCCGTCCATGGGCGACAAGAGGGACTCCTACCCCTATTACTACTTCTACGGCGCTCCTCAGCCAGGCCAGAACGGTGAATCGCACGAATCCTGAGAGGGACAATGACAAAGAAAACAGACTGCATCAGCTTTCCGATGCAGTCTGTTATTTTTTATGCTGTTCTGCTCTATGCGGCACGGGACGATAACGCCGGCTCGCTTAAGCCCTCTCGCGCAGGAACACAACTCCGCCGGCCTTGGTGGGGTGGTCGTAGTACAGGACCTCCTGTCCGCCGCCTTTAAAGCCCATGAGCTTCGCCGCCACCATGATGTCCCCGGCGGCGGAGACCGTCATTATCAGCCCTGTCAAAAGCATGGGCAGGGAGCCGCAGAATACGGCCCAAACGGCGGGGACTATGCCCAGCAGGACGAGGGGCATCAGGGCCCCCAGTATGTACACGCCCTTTGAAAGGGGCGCCGTACAGCAGCAGTAGGGGGTGAGGTACTCCTTCATGAAGCCGAACTCTATATTCCTCATCCCGGCGGACGCCCCCCAGGTGAGGCCGTGTATCAGCTCGTGGACAACGATGAGTACCGCCAGGACCGCAATGAAGACGATATAGCCCTTTATCGTGAAATTTGTGATATCAGCACCCCTGTTTTTCAGGAAAAACAGGGCTATGCCTGTTATGAACACGGGCACGGTCAGCACAAGGGCGAACAGGTTGGCTTTGATTATGCCCACGGTTATCTCCCGCAGCTCATAGCCCTGCCCCCGCAGCTCCTCAGCCGTCTTGTTGAAGCGTTCAAGCCGCCGCTCCTCGGCGGGGCTGAGCTTCCTGTTTTCCTCGCTGTCTCTTTTTTTCTTCATGGCTCATTCTCCTCACAGGCCGCCGGTCTCCCCGCGTTAGCTCCTTTTCGCCGTTCCCGCACCCCGTCAAAGCGGGGTGAATGACAAAAGCAGCCGACAAGCCGAAAACGCAGTGTGCCGGGCAGTCTGTTTTCAAGCAGATTATACCATTCGCGCCGCAAACCGTCAAATTCGGAAGTACAAAAAACAAGCGCGCCGCAAGCCGCAGCGCGCTCGAATCATCATTGTTAACTCTTATTTCGGACTATTCCTCCGTACTGTCGGGCCGGCTGTCCGTCTGGGAGCTCTCGCCCTCGGAAGTGTCCGGGGCCTGCTCCCCCTCGCTCTCCGCGGGGGCGGGCGGGACGGAGTCGTCGTTGAACTCGGGGAATTCCTCGCCGAACTTGTCCCTGAACTCCTCAGTCTTGGCCTGCTCCAGGGCTTTCGCCCTTATCTCATCCATAATGGGGTCGGGTTCGGGCTCCTCAGGCTCCTGGGGAGGCGGGGGCAGCTGTCCGCCGTGCTCGCACATGTAGGCAAAATCCTCTCCGCTGAGGGTCTCGCACTTGAGAAGCTGCTCGGCCACGGCCACAAGCAGGTCCCTGTGCTCGTACAGTATCTGCTGGCAGCGCTTGACAGCCGAGTCGAATATGCGCCGGACCTCCTCGTCTATCTCCGCCGCGGTCTGCTCGGAGTAGCTCTTCATATGGCCGAAGTCACGGCCGATGAATACGGAACGGTCGGAGGAGTCATAGGATATGGACCCCAGTTTCTCGCTCATGCCGTAGCGGGTGACCATGGCTCTGGCGATGGAGCTGGCCTGCTGTATGTCGTTGGACGCGCCCGTGGATATGTCGTCCAGGAACATCTGCTCGGACACTCTGCCGCCCAGGAAGCTTATTATGCGCTCGAACATCTCCTTGCGGGAGTTGAAGGTCTTGTCCTCCTGGGGACGGAATATGGTCATGCCCCCGGCCGGCCCCCTGGGTATGATGGTGACCTGATGGACCGGGTCTATATGCTCCAGATAGCGGGACACCACCGCGTGGCCCGCCTCGTGGTAGGCGGTGAGCTTCCGCTCACGCTCGGTTACGGTGCGGGACTTCTTCTCCGGTCCGGCGATGACCTTCAATATGGCGTCGTCCATCTCCTCCATGGTGATGAAGCGCTTGTCCCGTCTGGCGGCCAGAAGCGCCGCCTCGTTGAGCAGGTTCTCAAGGTCGGCCCCCGTGAAGCCGACCGTGCCCTTGGCCACGCTGGCCAGATCCACATCCTCGCCCAGTATCTTGTTCCTGGCGTGGACCTTCAGTATGGCCTCGCGGCCCTTGATGTCGGGCAGGCCCACGTAGACCTGGCGGTCGAAGCGGCCCGGACGCAGCAGGGCGTTATCCAGGATGTCCGCCCGGTTGGTGGCCGCCATGACTATGACGCCCTCGTTGGAGCCGAAGCCGTCCATCTCCACCAGCAGCTGGTTCAGGGTCTGCTCGCGCTCGTCATGTCCGCCGCCCAGGCCGCTGCCTCTCTGGCGGCCCACCGCGTCGATCTCATCGATGAAGATGATGGCCGGGGCCACCTTCTTGGCCTGGTCAAACAGGTCGCGGACACGGCCGGCGCCCACGCCCACATAGAGCTCCACAACATCGGAGCCGGAAATGGACAGGAACTGTACGTTGGCCTCGCCCG
>JAFRAF010000292.1 GCA_017405545.1 Oscillospiraceae bacterium
CTGTAGCTGGAATTAAAGGTCTGCGCGTCGCCGACTCTGTAACCGCCCGCGTAAGAATAAATCAGACCGGAGCAGTCAACAGCGCCCGGAGTCGCCGATAAGGGGGCCGCAGCCAGCATGTTCTCGGGGAGCGGCGCGATGGGCTACATTGTTATAGGCGTCGTGGCTTTCATACTGGGCGCGGTCGTCACCTTACTGTGTATCCGTCTGCGCAGCCGGAATCGGGATAAGGATGAAACCACATGATTGAGGCAATGGACTACGGCCTTCAGTTTCTCATACTGACGGTCTGCGGCATATATTCCGGCGCACAGGCCGCCGGACACCTGGACAGGGGATGGCTGATACTGGCCTTCGCCTACTTCTGCTATGCCCTGGGCGACCTGTACTGGCTGCTCTGCGTGACCTTTGACGGCCACATACCGAGGATATCATATATTTCGGAGATAAGCTGGTTTGCCAGCATGATTTTCCTCTGCCTGCTGCTG
Source organism: Oscillospiraceae bacterium (assembly GCA_017405545.1). Classification (GTDB taxonomy): domain Bacteria; phylum Bacillota; class Clostridia; order Oscillospirales; family Oscillospiraceae; genus RGIG2311. The sequence goes on from JAFRAF010000292.1 coordinate 489, forward strand.
CGGGAGCTCCAGGCCGGCTCCGTGCCGATGCGGAGATGGCAGGTCTGGATCCCTCCGCTCATCGCCTCGGCGGCCTGTCTGTACTTCTTCCGCTGGGGCGACTACTTCACCAACCTGCTGGACGCCCTCCTTATGGGCCGACTGGGCTATCTGGCCATTAAAGGATTGCTATCCGGGGGGGGTGGAGCATACCAGTTAGATCGGAAACCGGTGCGGCAGCTGCACCTGCTCCTCGCCGCTTTCTTCATAGAGGAGTACGCCCTGTGGATGTCCTCCTGCATATGGAGGACAGAGAGCCCGGCAAACCCCTACTACTGGATTGACCTGGTGCTGACCGTCACACTTGTACTGCTGATATTCGGATACAGGAAGGCGGCGGCGAAATGAATTATATCGAGAACATATTCCTGTGCATGGTCATGCCCATTCTGGTGGCAACCTTCTGCGTACAGGACATCCGCCGGGGTTCGCTGATATTCGCGCTGGTCGGCATGAGCGTGTGCCTGTGCTCGGCATACATCAACACTTTTTTAGCCGGGGTCATGGAGGCGGACGCCACCTCGGCCACCGCGAACATAACGCCCATGGTTGAAGAGAGCATGAAGCTGCTGCCCGTGCTCTTTTACCTGATAGTGTTCGAGCCCTCGCGGCCCCGGGCCGCCAATGCGATATTCATGCTGTCGGTGGGCTTTGCCACCTTTGAAAACGTGTGCTACCTGACGGCCAACGGCGCGGCGGACATATCTTACCTGCTCATACGCGGAGCGGGTACCGGGGCCATGCACATCGTCTGCGCCCTGCTCATGGGCATCGGGCTGATAAACATGTGGAACGTGTCCTGGCTGAAGGTCGCGGGCACATTGGCCATGCTGGGCCTGGTGATAATCTACCACGCCATATACAATCTGCTGGTGAGCCAGACGGGCTGGGTCTCTGTGCTCGGCTCCATGCTGCCCCTGCTGACCGTGGCCGCCGTGCTGATATTTGCCCGGAACCTGCTGGGCAATATATACAGAGACAGCCCGTGATGATCAGCGCTGACAATCAAACAAGCCTGCGCCGCCTTTTCGGCGGCGCTTTTTTTATCGGCAGTCCACGCGCGGGTTTCGGCATGTGCCAAAGCCGGAGGGAATAATGCTGACGATTAGCAACAGCGTTGATATCAACGCTTGTGCTGACAATAAGCTTGCCTTGCTCCGCAGGCCAACTTTTTACCGGGAAAAAGTTGGCAAAACCCGGCAAAGGGCTGCGGCCCTTTGCAAACCCAAGGGGCTTCAAATGCCGCTCACTCCGTTCGCTCTGCCTTAGGTTTCTCGAAACTTTGACCCACTACATCTATTTCAGGCAGAGTTAATCGAATGGCTCCGTCCTAAGCTTGAAAATCTGTACCGTCATTCGGTGAATGACACAGACTCA
>JAFRAF010000293.1 GCA_017405545.1 Oscillospiraceae bacterium
ATACGGTATCAAAGAGATATCCCCTGCACCGCACAGACATATATATTGACGTAATCGAGCTGATAGATATCGACAGTGTTAAATCCAGCACGACAGCGGATCTGGGCAACAGAGCCTGGGCCGAGATGTACGCCGCGCTGGAGCCCTATTACAGCTAAAGCGGGAGGGATCGTCATGACCAAGACCAAAGTCAGATTTACAATCTTCAGAATAATTCAGGGTTTTATAATGGGATGCGGGGCCATACTCCCCGGCATCAGCGGAAGCGCCTTCAGCGTCATCTTCGGCATATACCGCCCGATACTGCTGCTCCTCAGCAAGCCCGCGCTTGCCATCAGAGAATACGGCGCGACGCTTATCCCCGCCGGCATCGGCTGGCTTGCCGGTTTCCTGTGGCTGGCGAAAATAATCTCCATCCTGTTCAGCGCGGCTCCGGTCCCCACCACCATGGCGTTTGTCGGACTCGTCGCAGGCACCCTGCCGGATCTCATGCACCAGGCCGGAAAAGAGGGGCGCGGCCGGAGCTCCTACATATCCTTCGCCTTCGCGTTTATCCTCATGCTCGCCTTTTTGAAGGTATCGACCTACAACTTCCACTTCAATATTTCCCCGACCTTCGGCTGCTTCTTCATCTGCGGTATAATCTGGGGCCTGAGCATACTGATCCCCGGCTTCACCTCATCCACCGTACTTGTATCCCTGGGTGTGTTCCATGTGGTGGCGGAGGGAATATCCACATTCGATATGTCCATGCTCGCCCCAATACTGCTGGGTATGGCCATCACGGCGGCGCTGCTGTCAAGGGTGTTCAACTACTTATTCGAAAATCACTACTCCGCGCTTTTCCACGCCGTTCTCGGCATCGTGCTGGCTTCTTCCATCCGCATAATCCCCCTCAGCTACAGCGGCATTGGGGAAATCGCCGTTTCTCTCCTTTGTCTCGTTTTCGGCGTCGTTCTTGCCAGGCTTCTCGGCAGGCTGGGCGCGGGCGATGACCCCGATGAAGACGGGGCAGTTAAACAGCAATAAGCGCAATAGTTCAGCTCATGCAACTCATTTAATTCATTTCTAATTCATTTCCGTTATCGGGAGGCTGCTATGTCCGGAAAACTCACATACTTTTTCTTTTCAACAAACAGTCCCGACAGGGACAGATGCAATACCTACAGCGCGTCGGTCACGCCCGAGCGTATGTCGGTGGAGATGAACCTGTGCGGAGGCGCAGAGTCCTTCATACTGCCGGTGGACGGGGACTTCTTCAACGGGCTCTCCGCCACCATAGATAAGCGCGACATGTTCGGCTGGAATAAATTCAGGCCGGACCCCTCCGCGGCCTCCGACACGGCAGAGGGTTTTGCCCTGAGGGCAAAATTCGACAGCGGAAAACGCATAAGGATATCCGCAAAGGGGAGCTTTCCCGAAAACTATGAGCAATGCAAAAACGATCTTGAGGCCCATTTCAACGCGCTATGCGATAAATACTGGGGCCGCAAAGAGAAAAGATAAACGACACACAGAAGCGCCGCGGTGACTTTTTCGTCACCGCGGCGCGTTTTAATAAAAGGGATGTAAGTCAACATCTCTGCAGGCCTGTCGCCGACATATCAGAAGAACAGCTCCGGCTCGGCCCTGCGTGTATACATCTCCTCCAGCTCCGTCTTGTGGTAGAGGTATCCCGGGTCGTCATAATATCGGGCGCCCCGGGGACAGCCCTTGATACAGGCGCAGCATTTAATGCATATCCCCCTGTACTGCGTAACATCCTCCGGGTCGATAGAGCCCATTGGACAGATCTCGGCGCAGTGACCGCATTTGATGCATTTGTCGCTCACCTTGGGCTTGACTTTGCGAATGTCAATGGGGTTCCCCTTCCGGTCCCTCGGCTGATAATAGACTGTCTGGGGAGAACTTCCGCTTATGTAAAGCTGCTCCTCAGGCAGCTCATGTTTCAGCAGCCCCGCGATCCTGTCGGCAAAGCCCCTGGCGATTTCCATGTCCTTCTCGTCCGGACGGCCTGCCCCGAGAACGGTTGAAAAAGAGTGCTCGCCTATAAATGCGCCGCCGGCGACGACCTTCATCCCGGCGTTTTCAAGCAGATCCCTCTGCTCAATCAGCGCGTCGTCATAATTCCTGTTGCCGTAGAGCGCTATCACCACAGCAGTCGCGCCGCCGCCCTGTACGGTCCTTAGAAAGGGCAGCAGCACATTTGGGACACGTCCGGCGATGACCGGCGTGCCGAAAAACACCACGTCATTTTTTTCAAATACAAGGGGCGCTTCCCTGTTCTGCGGGAGCGTAAAGTCGATGACCTGAGCGCTCTTTCCAAAGCTCTCAGCAACCGACTGCGCCACATATTCCACAACCTTTTTAGTGGTTCCCGTAGCGCTGAAATACACAGCTTTAAATACTCTGTCCATGAACTGTATACCTCCGTAATAAATCTAAAACCCCGCTGAAACGGGGCTTTAGATTAAACTATAGCTAACAGAAAAACTTGCTTATCCCGGGAGTCGCAAGATTTGTATCCGCGCTGAGCGTCATTGTGAAATTGACGCTTTCGCGCTTGCTGAATTCGTCGCACCAGTTTATGAACTCCTCAGCGCGGCCGATGTCCTGATCGTTGAGTATCTTCATAAGATTGTCTATAAATATATGAGTAATATCATAGTTTCCTGCATGAAGGCCGCTGATGAAGCCCTTCATGAAATCATAGCTGCCAAAATTATAGTGTGACGCGCTGATCAGACGTATGGAATATGGTATGCTGTACATAAGCGCCTGATCCTTCTCAATACACACAATATTACCGTGTTCCTCATTTGCAGCGGTGGTAACAAGATCGATTAGCTTTTTGGTCTTTCCAGAGCCTTTAATGCCCATTATTACTCTAACTATTTTTATCGCTCCTTTCTCAGAAGTCTGCTCGTTGGTATTTATCTTCTTTTATTATACTATCACTTTTCCGCCGCAACTTCAATAACAAAATCATTTATTCTTTAAATCATTTATCCCCCTGCAGGAGCCTGTTCAGCTCTCTTTTAAAAATCGACATGGCGTTGAGCCGTTCCACTCCGTTTTCCGCCACCAGCTGCGCCTGCGCGACCGTGTTGTCCCCGCTGTAAAGAACCAGCTGACCGAGCACCTGTCCCGGCTCCACGGGGGCCTCGACCATGGGCTCGACCTCCAGCCTCTTCTCGATGTCCGAAGCCATCTGTCTGTCCACGAGGACTCGCTCCTGACCCTTCAGCACCGGCTGTATCATATCCTGCTCGCCGAGCTTTACCCTCACCGGCTTTAAAACCCCGTCCGGCTTCAGGTCTACAAGGGTATAATTGGCAAAGGCGAAATTCAGCATGGCCCTGGCGCTTTCAAATCGCTCGGCGGAACTTGGGCAGCCCAGCACCACCGCTATGTACTCCACCCCGTCCCGCTCGGCGGAGGCTGCCAAGCAATGCCCCGCGGAGCTGGTATATCCGGTTTTCAGGCCAGTGGCCCCCTCGTAGTAATGTATCAGCTTGTTTGTGTTGGTCAGGCCGAATTCCCCTTCGCGAATGCTGTCCATCCATATGGTCGTATAATCCCTTATCCATTCATGAGACAGCACCTGTCTGGACATAATAGATATATCCCTCGCCGTCGTATGGTGCTCCGGACTGTTCGTGAGTCCGGTGCAGTTTATGAAGTTGGTGTTGTCCATGCCCAGTTCCTTTGCTCTGGCGTTCATCCGACGGACAAAGGCCTCCTCTGAGCCGGCTATATGCTCTGCCATCGCCACGGCGGCGTCGTTGGCTGATGACACGACAATACACTTAAGCATCTCCCATACTGGCATCTGTTCTCCCTGCTTGAGATACACCTGGGAACCCCCCATAGCCGAGGCCCGGTCGCTGGCGGTCACGGTGTCGTCAAGACTGAGGGCGCCGGATTCCACGGCCTCGATAATAAGCAGAATCGTCATAACCTTTGTGACGCTGGCCGGCTCAAGCTGCTCATCGGCGTTTTTCTCGTATATCACGGTGCCGGTCTCCTCCTCGACCAATATGGCGGAGGGCGCCGCCACCTCCAGCGAGACGCTGTCCACCGCGTTATCGATCCCGCTCGGAGCGGCTCCGTCGCCCTTTGTCCCGGTTCCCTCAGCATATGCGCTGATAAATAAAACAAGAGCTGCCATAAATGCGGCCAGTACCTTTCTCATCGCTTGCTCCCCCTTTGTCCATATGCTGAAGCTTATGTGGAGTCTGTGCTGAATATTCTCTTTTTTCTCTTGAATTTTATAGATGGCTGTGGTATTATATCTACATTCTGCGGGATTAATTCAGTGGTAGAATGTCAGCTTCCCAAGCTGAATATGCGGGTTCGATTCCCGTATCCCGCTCCAGTTTTGTAAGTATTAAGCCGTCGAAAGACGGCTTTCTTGCTATAAAATTATAACAGCCGCCTTTGGGTATTCCTGCACAACACCCTCCTGTCTAAGCAGCATGGCGGCGGAACGGAGATTGACATGAAAAAACAGATAGTCACAGAAAACGCGCCCTCTGCCATAGGCCCTTATTCCCAGGGTATATCCTGCGGTGATCTCATATTTGTCTCAGGGCAACTGGGACTTGATCCCGCAAGCGGCGAATTCGCCCCCGGCGGAGTCGAAGGACAGGCAAGGCAGTCACTGAGCAACTTAAGGTCCATACTTGAGGCCGCGGGCTCCGGCATGGATAAGGTCGTCAAGACCACCGTATTCCTGAAGGACATCAGGGATTTCGCGGCGGTCAACACAATTTATGCCGAATTCTTTGAGGGAACTGTGTTTCCCGCCCGTTCAGCCGTACAGGTCGCCGCCCTTCCTAAGGACGGTCTTGTGGAGATTGAGGCTATTGCAGCAAAATAATCACACTCAACCTGCAGGCAGCCCTTCTGAGGGCCTATTCCGACAGTAGCAGACCCTATCCCGGCATCTGAAAGCAATAAATTATCAATTACGCATTGATAAAAATCCAACTGTCGATTATAATATGAGTCAGCACAAAGGCTGACTCATATTGATTAATGGAGATAGATATGAACAGAAACAAGCACAGGATCGTAGTAAAGGTCGGCACCTCAACCCTGACACGCGGTCAGAGCGGGATAAACTTCCGGGCCATGGACAGGCTCACAAGGGTGCTTGCGGACCTTAAAAATTCGGGACACGAGATCATCCTGGTCACCTCCGGAGCTATAGGCGCCGGCGTGGTAAAGCTCCGGCTGAAGGAACGGCCCAGCGACTTAAGGCACAAGCAGGCCGTCGCCGCCGTGGGCCAGTGCGAGCTGATGCACCTGTATGACAAGTTCTTCGGCGATTACGGCACATCCGTGGGCCAGATACTCCTGACAAGAGATGATGTGGACAGGCCCGCCGTAAGGCAGAACCTTATAGCCACCTTCAACACCCTGCTCCAGTTGGGAACAATACCGGTGGTAAATGAAAACGACTCCGTCTGCGTCGAGGAGATCGAATCAGAGCACAAGATATTCGGTGACAACGACACTCTTTCCGCCGTGGTGGCCGAGCTGGTGAGCGCAGACCTGCTGGTCCTTCTGTCCGACATCGACGGGCTGTACGACTCCGACCCCCATAAAAACCCCGACGCCAATCTCATTTCTGTGGTTGAGCACATAGACGAGGACATCATTGCCCTGGCAGGCGGCGTGGGCTCAGCCATGGGTACGGGCGGCATGGTGACCAAGCTGGAGGCCGCAAAAATAACAGGGGCGGCCGGAATAGACATGGTCATCACCAACGGAGCATTCCCCGAGAGCCTCTATACCCTTGCCACCGGCGGGCAGATCGGAACCCTGTTCAGGGGACAAAGCAGTAAATAGCAGAACACAAACGATAATGATTATATATTAAGCTGAGAATGGAGTGAGACCTATGACCACAATACAAAAGCAGGGCGCAGCAGCTGTTGAAGCCGCCCGATTCCTCTCCACCTGCGGTACTGAGGCAAAAAACAAAGCGCTTGCCGCCATAGCCGACGCTCTTGAGAGCCGCATGGATGAAGTCCTCGCCGCAAACGCTCTTGACATGCAGGCCGCGAAAAAAAGCAACATGAGCCCCGCGCTGCAGGACAGGCTTTCTCTCACAGCCGACAGAATAACGGGGATCGCCCAGTCCGTCCGGGAAGTTGCCGCTCTCCCCGACCCCATAGGTAAGGTTGACAGCGTTGTAACCCGTCCGAACGGTCTTGAGATAAAACGCGTAAAGGTTCCTCTGGGCGTTATAGCCATCATATTCGAGGCACGGCCCAATGTGACTGTTGACGCGGCCGTTCTCTGCCTTAAATCCGGCAATGCCTCAATACTGCGCAGCGGAAAAGAGGCCATCAATTCAAACACGGCCTTTGCCGACATCATGCGCGAGGCCATAACCAGCGTGGGCTTCCCCGCCTCCTGCATAGACCTTATTCGTGACACATCCCACGAGGGCGCCAACGAGCTCATGTGCCTTACCGACTATGTGGACGTGCTGATACCCAGAGGCGGCGCGGGACTTATAAACACCGTAGTGCAGAACGCCAGAGTCCCGGTCATAAAAACCGGCGTGGGCAATTGCCATGTTTACGTGGACTCCAAGGCGGATCTGGAGATGGGGGCAAAGATAATCTTTAACGCCAAGTGCTCCCGCCCCTCCGTGTGCAATGCTGCGGAGACTCTCCTGGTTGCGAGAGACATAGCAAAGGACTTCCTCCCCCTTGCAAAGGCCGAGCTGGACAAGATGAACGTTGAGCTGCGGGGCTGCCCCGAGACGCAGGCCATTCTGGGCAGCTCAGTTGTACCCGCAACCGAGGACGACTGGTCCCGTGAATACGGCGACTATATCCTGGCCGTCAAGCTTGTCAAGGACGTGCATGAGGCCATAGAGCATATAAACCGCTACGGCACCATGCACTCTGAGGCGATAGTCACCGCCGACAATGAGGCAGCCGAACTCTTTGTAAACGCCGTGGACGCCGCCGCTGTATACCACAACGCCTCCACCCGCTTCACCGACGGAGGAGAGTTCGGTCTGGGCGCGGAAATAGGCATCTCCACCCAGAAGATGCACGCGAGAGGCCCTATGGGTCTGGAGCAGCTCACCTCGGTCAAATATGTCATAAGCGGTTCAGGCCAGGTCCGCTGAAGCATAAGACGAACATCAACTAAACAGCTTATAATCAGGGGCTGCGGCAGTGTGCCGCAGCCCCGAGTTTTTCCCCTTATCCATTCCCTTATCCATGTGGAGTACAGTTAAATCAGACCCACCCCGGACATAGCCGTCTTCAGCAGTCTGAGGTTTTTCTCATCCATCTCCCAGAGAGGCAGCCTCAGTTCTCCCACGTCCATACCCATAAGCTTCATCGCGCTTTTTACGGGTATTGGATTGACCTCGATGAACAGCTTCGCGAAGAGCTCAGCATATGTGTAATATAAGTCTCTCGCCCCCTTATAATCCCCTTCAAGACAGCGTGTGCACATCTCACTGACCGCTGAGGGCACGATGTTCGAGGCTACCGATATAACCCCCACAGCTCCCAGCGCCATCATGGGTATGGTCTGGTCGTCGTTTCCGCTCCACACGCAGAGCTCATCCCCGCACATAGCCATCATCCTCGGTATGAGCGTAAACTCACCCGAGGCCTCTTTGACCCCGTTTATATTTGGGTGGGCGGAGAGCTCTCTGTATGTATCAAGAGCGATGCCTATGGTCGTGCGGCCGGGTATATTGTACAGTATCATCGGTATATCAGCCCTGTCGGCCACATAGCTAAAATGCTTTATCAGTCCGCTCTGATTCGTCCTGTTGTAATAGGGCGTGGACATGAGCACAGCGTCAGCCCCCAGAGAGCGGGCGATCCTGGCCTTATACAGGGCTTCATGGGTATTGTTTCCCCCAATACCCACGACCGCCTTCATCCTGGAGTTTATCCGTCTGACGCCGTAGCCCACAAGCTCGGCAAACTCCTTTTCGCCGAGAGTGGGGGCCTCTCCGGTGGTCCCGCCTATGATTATAGCTGAAACGCCTCCGGCATACTGGAAATCTATCAGCTCTCCGAACTTGTCAAGGTCAACTCCTCCGCCCCTGTAGGGCGTGACTATGGCCGTCCCCGCTCCGGTAAAAATGGGTGTTTTCATCATATACATCCTTTCGAATTATTCAGCCCATTATATGCACACCCTGAGCGGAGAGTTATCGACGGAAGCATTGTTATCCCGAGATGTCAAAAGAACTGTTTCAGCCAATATGCAAATATCCGGAGCTGAGCACATGCTCCGCTCCGGATACGGTCTTTTTGTGAATACTTATGAGACCTCTTCTTCCTCTCTCATCATTTTGAGCGCGTTGGTAATCATAAGGCGTATACGGTTCAGCTGGTTTACCTGACTGGCACTGGGGTCATAGTCTATGGTTATTATGTTCACGCCGGGCAGATCGCTGCTGAGATTCTTTATCACGCCTTTGCCCGCTATATGCGAGGGAACACAGCCAAAAGACTGAACGCATATGGCGTTTTTTACTCCGCGCTTATACAGCGCCGTAATTTGTCCCGCTGTCAGCCAGCTCTCACCGGAACACATATTCCGGGATATGTAGCGCTGTCCGGCGCCCATCAGCTCCCCGATATCAGGGCCTGCGGCAAATCGCCTGCTCTCATCCAGAGCCTTTATCGCAGGTCTGCGGATACGTTCAAGCATTTCCATATCCGCCG